>JBLNFG010000704.1:0-12784 GCA_050263495.1 Myxococcales bacterium
CGCTAGCCGCGACGACGAATGAGGTCACTCTGGCGATGGCGAAGTCGACAATCCACTTGTCCACCCACACCGCCATGTCCGCCAGGATCTCGAGCGCACCGATGACGGTCTCCTGATACAACTCGTCGACGCGCCACTTCTCGAGCACCAGCCGGTGCAGGCCGGGATTTCGCGCAACGAACTCCTCGGCGGGTTTGCCACGCTTTGTCACGTAGACCCAGTACGCAAGGCTGACGCCAATTGCGAACGCGCCAACACCGAACCAGACGAGTTGGTGTTCTAGCTCCGGCGAATCAGGCCGAGTCACCACGCCCTCGAGTGGTGCGAAGAGCGGGTGCATGATGTGCTCAAGGGGCACGAGCTTGACCAAGGGGGCGTTGAGGAAGCCGGCAAATAGCGCCAGCGCGCCGAGAATCGCCAACGGCCAGGTCATTTGCCAAGGAGACTCATGCGGTTTCTCGCCCTCGAGTTCTAGCCCTGCTACCGGCCCCAGGTGGGCGTCATGGCCGTGGTGCTCGGGATCGGTGTGCGCCGTGGCGGCACCCGCAACGATGGTCCAACCCTTGAACTCACCGAAGAAGATCCGAATGCCGAGGCGGGTCATGTAGAACGCCGTCATGACGGCGCCGGCTACGCCTAAGGCAAACAGCGTCGGCGAGCCCCAGCTGGGCCACTGCATCAAAACAATGTCTTGCGCGCCGTACTTCAAGGTACGTGCGTGCGCAGGCAATTGAATCGATGAAGTGTACGCCTTGAACAGGATCTCATCTTTAGAGAAGAAACCGCTGGTGAATGGGAAGCCGACAATCGCTGCAGTGGCAGCAGCAAACGTCCAGAAGGTGACCGGCATGTACTTCTTCAGCCCACCCATGTACTGCATGTCCTGCGACGCATCGCCATCGTGAATGCGCGCGTGCATGGTGTGGATCACGCTGCCAGCGCCGAGGAATAGACATGCTTTGAAGAATGCATGCGTGAGGACGTGGAAAAATCCGGCGGTAAATGCACCAACGCCTGCCCCGAGGAACATGAACCCCAGCTGACTCACGGTGGAGTACGCCAACACCTTCTTGATGTCGCGTTGGGCGAACGCGATGGTCGCGGCGAACACCGCAGTCAACGCACCGATGAAGGCCACGGTGAACATAGCGGCCGGGCTGAGTACGAATACCGGCGCCATGCGGCAGATCAGGTACACACCTGCCGTCACCATCGTCGCGGCGTGGATCAAAGCACTGACGGGAGTTGGGCCAGCCATTGCGTCCGGCAGCCAGACGTACAGAGGCAACTGCGCGCTCTTGCCGGCACAACCAATGAAGATGAAGATCCCAATCAGCGAGGCCGCGCTCACGTACCGCAACCCCATCCACTCGAGAGCGACCCCGAGCGGTCTTCCCACCCCCGCGCCCAGATCGACTGGGGTTAGTAGCTGATTGGCGCCGGACGTGATGTGCGTCCAGTCGAGCGCCCCGCCGTAAAAGACGAGCAAGCCCATGGCCACCAGCAACCCGAAGTCGCCGATGCGGTTGGTGATGAATGCTTTGCGTCCGGCTTGCGCGTTCTTCTCCTCGCTAAACCAGAATCCGATGAGGAGGTAGCTGCATAGACCGACACCTTCCCATCCTACGAACAGCACAGGCATGCTGTCGCCGAGAATCAAAACCAGCATCGAGAAGATGAAGAGATTCAGGTAAGCGAAGAACCGGTGGTAACCCTCGTCTTTCGCCATGTAGGCGGTGGAATAGAGGTGAATCAGAAAGCCCACCCCCGTAACCACCAGCGCCATCGTGCCGCTCAGTGCATCAATGGAGAAGGCCACCTCGAGCGGAATGGACCCGGCGTCTTGCGAGAGGCTCAGACGCATCCAATCCCAACCGCTCACGTACAGGCGCGCTGCCTGGTGGGCGTGCTCGCCATGCTCGGCTGAACCTGCGTTCAACAACACCCAGTAGGCAAACACGCTCAGCAAAAACGGCACGAAGATGGCCGTGAGTGCCATCAGCGTGACCGCGGAACGTCCCAGACGTTTACCGAACACGCCGTTGACGAGTGCGCCGACCAGAGGGAATAGCAAGATTCCCCAGATCAGGGCGAAGTCGTTCAGCGGAAAGACTCTCAAGATCGCTTCCATGGTTCAGTGCCGAAGGGTGTCTGCGTCATCACTGTGGACGCTGTTGCGTAGCCGGAAGAAGCCGAGCACGAGCGAAAGCCCAACCGCCACCTCAGCGGCAGCCACGGCTATGACGAAGAAGGCAAAGAGCTGCCCGTTCATACTAGAAACGTGCATGCGGTTGAATGCCACGAGCAAGAGGTTGACCGAGTTGAGCATCAATTCGATGCTCATGAGCTGGATCAAGAGGTTGCGCCGCGTCAGGAACCCAGTGGCGCCAATCGTAAAGATTAGCGTCGCGAGCAACAGATACGATTCGACGTGGGATCCGAGTTGACTCATGGCTCACTCCCCTTGGCAAGCGGGTATCCCGCATCTCTCGGGTGCACGGGGCCGTGATATAGCCGTCGCGTGGGGTTGGACTCGTGCCTCTTGGGGCGCGGGTTTCGATGACTTCTCGCCACCGCGATGGCTCCGACGACCGAGACTATTAGAAGTGCAGTGGAAAGCTCGAACGGGACGAGCCCCTCGCTAAACAACAAGGAGCCGACAGCGCTGACACTACCGTGGCTCTCGCTCACCTGTCCCAGCGGCATCGGATGCTCCGCGAGCTCAGGAATGAGGAGTACAGCGGCCGCTACTGGGAGCGCGACCATTAGTACCCCCCCTACGCTGCGCGCGAGCTTGGATTTGCCCGGCCCGTTTGGATCGTGCGCGTCGACACCCAGCAGTAATAGGACGAACACGAACAGCACCACCACCGCGCCGGCATAAACAATAATCTGGATAGCGGCGAGGAATTGGGCGTTGAGCTGCAAGAATAGACCAGCAATACCAATGATGGTCGTCAACAACCCGAGAGCCCCTCGGATCGGGTTTTGCGCCAAAACCGTGATCAGCGCGCCGACCAGGCACAAGACGGCGCACAGGGAAAAGTAGATCCCGCCAATAGTCGTTATCATAATGCCAGGCGGCGGGTTTGACTCTGCCCGCCGTTCAGGATGTAGTCTTCGAAGGACTTACGGAACTTCTGCACGAACGCGAGCATCGGCCCTGCAGCGCCGTCGCCAAACGCGCAGATCGTGTTGCCGGTGATGTTCGAGGCAACCTCGGGAATTAGATCGAGTTCCTCGATGCTGGCCTGGCCTTGGACCACTTTGGCCAGTAGTCGATCGAGCCAACCACAGCCTTCACGGCAGGGAGTGCATTGCCCGCATGACTCGTGCTTGTAGAACTGCATCAGGTTCTGACAGGCAAGCACAGGATCCACCGCATCGGACAGGACGATAGCGCAACACGTTCCCAGCATGGTCCCTACGTTGCGAAACGTGTCAACGCCCATGGGCAGATCGAGCACGCTCTTGCCCTGCCATGGTGCGAATCGCGGATCATTCGGCAGATCGACGACCTCGCTCGGCAGAAGAACTGGGCAGGAGGAGCCGCCAGGGATCACCCCGAGCAGCGCGCGGTCTTCCAAGATTCCGCCGCCCAAGTCATAGATCAACTCACGCAGCGTCAACCCGATTGCGGCTTCGTAGATGCCAGGACGTTTGACGTGACCAGAGATACCAAACAGCCTAACTCCGCCGTCGTTGAACGCGTGCAACTCGCTCAGTTTGCTGAAGGCGTCGCCGCCCATTTCGATCGCGAGGGCGACCGCTGAGATGGTCTCGACGTTGTTGACTGAAGTAGGACAGCCGAACGCTCCGGCTTGAGCCGGAAACGGTGGCTTGATTCGAGGCTCACCGCGCTTGCCTTCAAGCGAGTTGAGCAGCGCAGTCTCTTCACCGCAGATGTACGCACCCGCGCCGGTGTGCACTCGAATGCGCACGGGATACGGAAAGCCCATCGCGCGTTCACCAAGGTAACCGCGACGCGTAGCTTGCTCAATTGCGGCGTTTAGTCGGGCCTTGGCCAAGTGCAATTCGTTGCGCACGTAGATGTACACGTCGCGCGCCCCGATCGCGTAGGCGCCAATGATGCACCCTTCGAGGAGCAGGTGCGGATTCTGCTCCATGATCGTGCGATCCTTGAACGTGCCTGGCTCACCCTCGTCCGCGTTGACGACCAAGTAGTGCGGCTTGTTCGATTCCTTGGGCATGAAGGACCACTTCATGCCGCAGTCGAACCCTGCGCCGCCGCGCCCGCGGATGTGTGCCGCCTTGACCTGGTCAACCACGGCTTCGCGCGGCAAAGCGAGTGCCTTGCGTGCTGCACCGTAGCCACCACTCGCCTCGTACACATCGAGGTCGAAGGATCGGTCCTTACCGTAGTTCTTCGTAATGTAATTCGTCAGCCTGAGCATGTCCCGCCGTCTTGGTTGCGAAGCTCGTCGATGATGCGCTCGACGTCCGCGGTCGTTAGGTTCTCGTAGTAACGTTCGTCGACTTGCATCATCGGGGCAGTCCCGCAAGATGCCAGGCATTCCGCCGTACGCAACGTCACAGCACCGTCGCTCGTCGTTTCACCAACGTGAACACCGAGCTTCCGCTCACAGGTTTTCAGCACCTCACCGGCGCCCCGTAGCGCGCAGGAAAGCGTGCGACACACGCAGATTTCGTGCCGACCGGTCTTGGTCGTGTTGAACTGCGACTAGAAGGTGACGACTCCGAGCACGTCCGCTGCACTAAGCTCCAACCGCTCGGCAACGAATCGGATTACTTCGTCAGATATCGACTTGCCGTTCGCAGCTTGACAGAGATGAAGCACTGGGATGCAGGCGGCTTGCTTGTTGGGATAGCGCGCAACGATCTCTTGAAATCGTCGCTCCTGCTCCGGATTCAGACTAAATGCCATGTCGATTCCATTCGGCTCGGCCACGCGTGGGCTCTGCTTCTGCCACAGATCAGTGCCTGATGCTGCGGCGCCTCAGGTTGAGGCGAGCGAACCGTAGTGAGCGGTAAACGGGACTGTCAAGCCCGCAACGCGCCCCGGCTCGAGGGCATGAGCTGATAGGCCCTGGTGCACGACGGCCGATGCGGACCAACGACGTTCGCGCCACGCCTGCGACTCGTGAGCCGGGATGGCGCTACTCGCCGCTGGTGAATGGAGCCAACTCGTTGGCACCACTCTGCCCAACGGGCCGATTCCTTGCTGGAATCGTCAGTTGTGCACCTGCGCACTTGAGATTGCGAGCTTAAGGTGGTTACTCTTCAGTGCCGTCCAGTCGAATGCGACGAGGCGTCACCGGAGGTATCCAAGAGTGTTTTGCCCGAACTGTGGCACCCAGAACGATGACAGCGCGTCAGCCTGCCAGAAATGCGCTTTCAATTTGAAGGGCGCAGCCGCGCCAAAGTTCAAAGGCACGATGCTCATGGTCAACGCACCACCGCTCGGTGGAATGGCTCCTCGCCCAGGTGGCCAGGGCCAACCCGGAGCGGGCGCGTCGCCTTCAGCGCGGCCTCCGGCAGTGGCGCCTAGAGCAGCTGCCCCAGCGGGTGGAAAGCCGATGATGAAGGCCACCATGATTGGCGTGGCGCCGCCTTCTCCCGGCGGAATTGCGCCGCCAGTACCCCCAGGAGCTGGACAGACACCCTCGCGGCCCCCACCTCCTCCGCCTGCTTCGACGCGCCCAGTTCAGCCGAAATTTGCAGGTTCAGCTCCCACCGCGCCTGCGTTCGCAATGCCACCGCAGGTTCCCGCGCCCGTTCCTGCGCCAGCGCCTGTGCCCTTTCAATCTGCGCCGCAGCCAGCGCCCGAGCCACCTCGGGTACCCGAAGTGAAGGCGCCGGACATCGTCAATCCATTGGGTGGGACCATGGTAGCCACGCCCTCCCCCCAATCACCCGCGTCCCCAGGCGGTTTTCAGCCGTTTTCGCCAGCTCAAGCTCCGGCTCCTGTGGCGGGCCCTGATGCAGGGTCCTTTGGAGCCACTACGCCCAGTGGTTTTGCGCCCGGGGAGTTTCCTTCGCCGAACAATCCAGCAGTCCAGCCCCAGCCTGGCGCGGGATGGGCTCAGGGTGCACCGGTTCAGCCCCAACCTGGCGCGGGATGGGGCCAAAACGCAGCAGGTCAGCCTCAGCCAGGCGCGATTGCTCCGTACTCACCCTACGGACCACCTGGCGCGGCACCTGGTCAGATGCAAGGCCCAGGCGCGTACGGTGCTCCAGGCATCACACCGCATGGACCCATCGGCAAGATGCGTGAGCCAGTGATGGTGCTCGTCTTGTCCTTCGTGACGTGTGGAATCTTCGGAGCCATCGCCCTTTGGTCGATGCTCGAGGAGCTGAAGCGCTTCCGACAGAAGAACGACATCAGCCCGATCCTGTTTTTCCTCCCCGTAATCCAACTGCTCGAATTGATAAAGCTCCCAGCAAAGGTGCTTGAAGCAAAGCGGATGGCGGGGGTTCCGAACGCGCAGGAGCCCAATGTGATCCTCTATCTTTTGCTGGGGATCTACATGCTACCCGCCGACTTGAACGAAATCTGGCAGGTCGCGTCGGCAAAGCAGGGCGGATACGGTGCGCTTCCGCCTAGCGGAAGCTGACCGACAAGACAAACATCGGCAGATCGGCTTAGCCGCGGTAGCGATCGCTAGTCTGCAAAAGTCGTTACGAAGAGCCAAATTTTTGCTCGCGCGCTCGTTTGGGGTCGGGACCCCGAAACGAGCAGGAACAAGAATGTCGGAATGACTTTCAGGTAGCTGGTATGCGAAGCGTACAGGTCGCCGACCCAGCAGGTTGACGAGGCAAGCATGCCTTTTCGGCAGGGAGGATGCCCGCTAGACTCTTGGCAAAGGAGCGTCGTTGTTTCCCGGACGCATCGTTGCCAACCGCTATCGCGTGCTGCGCGTCCTTGGACGCGGTGGGATGGGAGTGGTCTCCGAAGTGGAGGCACTTGCCACCGGAGAGCATTTCGCGGTCAAGTTTCTGCGTGAGGACGTTGAGTCCGACATGGCTCCAAGCGCGCGCTTCCTGCGCGAGGCAAAGCTTGCGGCCCGCCTGACTAGCCCGCACACGTGCAGAGTCACGGAGATTGGTGAGTGGGAGCTTGGTCCATTTCTGGTGATGGAGTTGCTGGAGGGCCGCACGCTGGCGGCAGTTCTCGAAGACAAGCTCCCAATCTCGTGGCAGCAATGCGTGCGCGTCGCGTGGGAGATGTGCGATGCCCTGGCCGAAGCACATCAACGCGGGATCGTGCATCGAGATATCAAGGCCGGCAACGTCTTTCTCGCGAGCACGCCCGAGCAGCAGGTCATCACCAAAGTCCTCGATTTTGGCGTTGCCAAGATTCCGACCTCGGTCGTCACGGCACACGGGGAGCGCAGCCTAACGGACGCGAGCACGATGCTCGGCACTCCGTCGTATGTTGCTCCCGAGCAGCTGATGAACAGCAAGCTCGTCGATTCCCGCGCTGACGTCTGGTCAACGGGCGTCCTCATGTACGAAATGCTCAGCGGTCGACTACCTTTCGTGTCGCCGCTCGTGCCCAAGCTGCTGGTCATGATCGCGCGTGACGTGCCTCCGCCGCTTGCTGAGCTCGTGCCCGCTGCCCCACCCGAACTCGTTCAGATTGTCCACCGTTGCCTGGAGAAGGATCCCAATCGTCGCTTCGATCACGCGGGCGCTCTCGCTGCAGCACTGACACCCCTTTTGGACCGAAGCGAGAAACTGCTGCACCCCCTGATCGTGCCGAGCCCGCATAGGCTGAGCGTGGGCCCAACTCAACCCCCGCCGTGTGAGGAGACGCGCGCCACGCCGAGCAAGGCACGTGATCGCGATAGTCTGAACCCACACACTGCGCTCACGCCCGATCTGCAGAAGCAGCAGTCGCGGCATCGTTCGCGCCTGAAGTATGTCGCTGCTGGCTCTGGCATTGGGGCCCTCGCTGCGTTGGTGTACCTGTTGGCAAGTGCAGGCCCCCGGAAGGGAGATCCGGCGGTGATTGCTTCGGCGGGCGCAGCGGCCGCGACTTCGGCGCCAAGCCAACCGGTTGCGCACCAGATTCTTGTTTTGGTTGATCCGGCGCAAGCACGGCTCATGCTCGACGGCACGGCTGTCTCCGGTACTCCCTTACGTCTTTTGCGCGCGGATGACGGCAGGCCTCACCTGCTGAACGTCTCCGCCCCAGGCTATGCCAGCCTAGAACGACTTGTCCGCTTCAACGTCGATCAGCAGCTCACATTATCCCTGTCGCAACTCGAAGCTCCGCCCCAATCGTCGCTGCCAACGCCCCCACCCGAGCGGTCCCCGGTGGTGCCAAAGCGTGCCTCAGCTGGCACCAAGAACGCGCCGACTCCGTCCAAAGGCGCGGCACCCCGCCATTTGGACACGGATAATCCGTTCTGATTGCGTCGGCTTCACTGCAACAATTCCGCAATCTCCTCGCGCGCCAGACCCGACGCAGGATCGGCGCCATCCACGAAGCTTCCGAGGGCGCGCTTGCGCTCCTGCAGGTCGAGCACACGCTGTTCCACGGTCTCGCGCGTGATCAACCGGTGGATGAACACCGGTCGTTCGCGCCCGATGCGATGCGCGCGATCCGCCGCCTGCGCTTCCGCGGCGGGGTTCCACCATGGGTCGAGCAGGTACACGTGATCGGCAGCGGTCAGGTTCAAACCGGTGCCGCCCGCCTTGAGCGACGCAAGCAGGAGTGGCGGCCCTGCAGCCTCCTGGAATTGACGAACCACTCCGGCGCGATCCGTCGTCGATCCATCGAGTCGCACCCACTGATGCCCGCGCGACTTCAACTCGGGTTCCACCTTGTCGAGCATGCTCGTCCACTGCGAGAACACAATCGCCTTTTGGCCCTCGCTCGTGATCTCGTCGAGGGACTCGAGCAGCACGTCGAGCTTCGACGATGTGGTGTCCGTACGGCCCGGCAAGAGTCCTGGGTGACACGCCGCTTGTCGCAACCGCAAGAGGGCCTCGAGCGCCTCGAAAACCCCGCCATTCGAGCCCAACCCGGGCAAAATCGATTGACGCGACTCACTCAGAATAGCGTCGTAGATACGGCGCTCGTTCTCGTCGAGTTCGACCCAGAGCACGTCCTCGGTGCGCGCCGGGAGATCGGGAGCCACGTCCGCCTTCAAGCGTCGCAACACGAACGGACGTACCCGTCGACGCAAACGTTCGCTCACCGAGACATCGCCGGCCTGAATCGGCTCGACGAAGCGACGTCGGAAACTCGCGAGGCTGCCCAGGACGCCTGGATTGACGAATTGCATCTCGCTCCACAACTCCTCGAGCCGGTTCTCGATCGGCGTTCCCGTGAGCGCTAACCGCATCCGCCCGCGCAAGGCAAACGCGGCTTCGGTCACTTGGCTGCCGGCGTTCTTGATGGTCTGTGCCTCATCTAACACCACCCAATCCCACTCGACGTGCGCGAGCAGTTCTTGATCGAGTCGCATGACGGCGTAGCTCGTCAAGGTCACGTCCGCAGCGCGATCGAGGCTACGGTTCGGGCCGTGGTACATGCTCACGCGCAAGTCGGGGCGGAAGCGCCCGATCTCGTCGCGCCAGTTGTGCAGCACGCTCTTCGGCACCACGATCAGGCTCTTGCCGGTGAGCGCAGCGAGCGTTTGTAGGGTTTTGCCGAGACCCATGTCGTCGGCCAAAATGCCGCCAATGCCCGCGGCACTGAGTGCGGCGAGCCAACGGACCCCTTCGCTTTGATACGGTCGCAACTTCTGAGCGAGATCGCCGGGCAGTTCGGGCATCGACTGCTCACGCATGCGCTCGACGTAATCCTCGAACCCCTCGGGGCGTTTCAGTACTCCATCGTCGACGCTAGTTCCGAGCAGCGTTTGCGCGGCACGCTGACCGTCGACTGAGGAGCGTGCCGCCAAGTAGTCCTCGAGCAGCTCAGCATTGCGCGCGAGCCACGCCTTCGGCAAGAGCCCCCACCTACCGTCAGAGAGCGGCAGCTTGTCGATCCCTTCGAGGTGCGCGCGCCAAACCACGTCCGCGGATACCGCAATGTCCGGCTCCGAAGGTGCGTGGAACACGAGGTCCCATCCACCGTTGCGCTGGGCTAGTTCCGCAGCCAGCTCCACGGTTTGCGTGCTCTTCTCGTCGTGGGCAGCACCACCATGAGTGCGCCGGAAGCGTTCGAGGCGCTCGACGAACCGCGCAGCGTCGAGCCCTTCGAGGCGCAAGGGTCGATCGAGGAGCAGATCGAGTTCGTCGCGCAGTGCCAGTTCCAACTTCTTCTCTGCGTCGAGATTGCGCTTCGGAGCTCGGTCGCCGCTTTGCACCAAGCGCCCCTGCACAATCCGACCGACTACCGGCGAGCCGTAGACGATGGCCGCGCGCGCCACCAGGATTTCGCCCTCGGAAACGAGCTCGAACTCGACGCGCGGTAAAAGGGTCCGAATCCTCCCCGGCAGGCGATCCGTTCGAATCTCGACGACGAGTGACTTCTCCAACGCCGGCAAGACGTTGTTGACGAGCTCTCCGGATTGAGTCTGCGAGAACCGACGTACCAACGGTAGGCGTTCGAGGCGCAGCCCCGTCCGCTCCGTTTCACCTAGCGGGCGCAACTCATCGCCGACGAGAACGAGCCCTGCCCCCAAGATCTCGTCAATCCGCGCATCGCGTTCGAATCGAAGCTCGAACTCCGAGCCCGCTTCGCGCAGGGTCACCCGCGGCATGACCGGTTCCTTGCTAACGCGCACCGAACGCGCCCCCACCTTAACATCAGGGGCCCCTTCGAGCACGGTCATGACCGCCGGCAACGTGGTGCCGACTCGATGCTTTCCCGCCGCAGATCCCATCAAGCGATCGAGGTGCAGATCAGATTCCCGCGGCGCAATTTCCATCACCAAAGCGCGCGACGCCGGCGAAGAAAGCTGGGCGCGCAGCGGCGTTTCGGTGCCGTCAGGGGCCACGAGCACACGCGTGAGCCACACTGTTCCCTGCTCCTGATACAGTCGGTACCCGAGCCTTCTTCGTGGCTTGCTCGGCGCAAGTACGCCGCCAGGACTCCCGGCGTGGCCCGAATTGGATCCCGTCGTGTTCACGCCGCCGAGAGTTCCCGCGTGGCCCGCGATCGCCCCCGTCGTGTTCACGCCGCTTGGACTACCGGCGCGGCCCGCGATCGCCCCCGTCGTGTTCACGCCGCCTGGATTCGCGCCTGTTCTGAACGGATTTTGCGTCTTGTTCTCTTCTCCGTGCACTGTGGCGGTGCCGTCTGTCACCGATGCACCTGTCGATACCTGGCCGGAGCTCGGCGCAGCAGTTGTCGCGTGTCCGTTCGAGTCTGCGCTTGCCGCAGTTCGCGCGGCGCCTGCACTCGGTGTCTCTTCACCTTCGAGCGCGATGGCGGCTGCAACGACGTGCGCACAGGGATCGAGATGCCCCGCGCAGTCGCACGTCCATTCCACGTCTCCGAAGTAGATCGTGACCGAGAGCGGCACCGGATGCGCAGGAGCCGCGACGCGAAACTCCGCCTCCTGCTCGGTTCGTCGCTCGAGCGTCACTGCGCCCGTTTGCCGTGCTAACCGCACGCCCTGGGACCACACGGCCGAAGCCGCAGCTTTTCTGACGCTCTCGAGGAGTTTCACGATTGAGCCCGAGCGTAGCTAGGATTCGACATTCACGCAAAACCAGGAGCGTCACTCGATAGCTCGCGGTGACCGGTCAATACCCGGGGGACGTCAATCTAGCGCTCGCGGCCGCCAGCGTCGCAGGAGCAAGGAATTGGAGACAACACTGACGCTGCTCATCGCCATCGCCAACCCAGCCAACATTGGGGTAAGCCGACCGCTGGCCGCGAGAGGGATCCCGACGCAGTTGTACACGAACGCCCAGAATAGGTTCTGCCGGATCTTGCGGAATGTCGCGGCGGCGGCGTCGAGGGCCGCTGGAATCAGACGCAAGTCGGGTCGAAGGATCACGATCTTGGCCGTCTGCATCGCCACTTCCGTGCCACCCCCAATCGCGATCCCAACGTCGGCTGCGGCCAGCGCCGGTGCGTCATTGATGCCGTCGCCCACCATCGCTAGCCGGCGACCCTCCGCAGCCATTCGTTCGATGTACTGTTGCTTATGTTCGGGCCGAGCGCGCCCAAGCACGTCCTCGATACCAACCTCGTCGGCAAGCGCGCGCGCGATCCGTTCGTCGTCTCCGCTCAGCATCGCGACGTGCACACCCCGCTTACGCAATGCAGCCACGGCGGTTTTCGCCGTGTCGCGCACGCGGTCTGAAATCGCGAAAGTGCCGAGCAGTGTCGCGTCGCGAGCCACGCCCACCACGCCATGCGCACCGTCGTGCGGCACTGCAGTCGTGGTCACGCCGCACTGACCCAACCAAGAAAGCCGACCGACACGAACCAACGCGCCGTCGATGCGGGCGCTCGTCCCCGCGCCGACGTGCTCCTCGAAATCTGCCGGATTGGTAAGCGCGATCCCTCGTTGCTTGGCCGCCGCAACGATCGCGACGGCTAAGGGGTGCGTGCTCGCTTGCTCGACGGACGCGGCTAGCCGCAACAGCTCGTCAGGCGCGCTATTCGAGGCTGAAATCTCGACGACACTCGGATGCCCCTCGGTCAACGTCCCGGTCTTATCAAACACAACGGTGTCGATGCGGCTCGCGAGCTGCAGCGTGTCGATGTCGCGCACCAAGATTCCGGCACGCGCAGCAGCCCCAGTTCCAGCAACAATTGCCGTCGGAGTAGCCAGCCCGAGCGCACACGGGCAAGCGATCACCAACACACTGACTGCGGCCACCAACGCCT
>JBLNFG010000705.1:0-11367 GCA_050263495.1 Myxococcales bacterium
GTCGATCACCTCGACGCCGAATTTTTCGGCCCCGTCACGCTTGGATTGGCCGACCTTTTCACCGGCAACCAAGTAGGTTGTTCCCTTCTTCACCTTGTCGTGCACGATTCCCCCGGCATTCAAGATGTCCACGTGTATGTCCTCGCGACGTTTTGAGAGTACCCCAGTAACGCAGAAGGACTTGCCGGACAAGGGACCCTGCTTCGCGCTAGTCTGGGGTTTGGGTTGCCTCACCGAGACACCGCGGGCGCGGAGCTTTTCCAGCACTTCGCGCTGGTTCGGATCGGAGAGTGCCGACCAGAGGCTATCGATCATTTTCGGACCGAAGCCACTCACGGTTTCCAGCTTGCTGCGCGTGTCGGCTTCATTCCAGGTGAGCAGGAGGTCGAGCGTTTCCGCCGTTTCGGCGAGTTGTCGAGCTGCAACTTGGCCGATCAAATCAATACCGAAGCCCGTGATCAGCCGATCGAAGGGGCGTTGCTTGGATGCGACAATCGCGTCGAGCAAGTTGCGGGCGCTCTTTTTTCCCATTCGTGGCAGGTTGGCCAGGGTGTCCAGATCGAGATCGTAAAGATCGGCCACGTCGCCCACCAACCCCTGGTCCACGAGCGCCTCCACGATGGCCTCTCCAAGGTGGTCGATGTCCATGGCAAAGCGCCGCGCGAAGTGCACAATTGCCTGTTTTACTGCGGCTTGGCAGTGCGGATTGGTGCAACGCGATGCAACCTCGCCTGCCCGGCGCGTCACCTTCGCACCACAGCCGGGACACTCGGTTGGCATCCGGAATGGGTGCGTGATGGCCGGTCGTGCACTGAGGTCGACTGCCACTACTTGCGGGATAATCTCGCCAGCTTTTTCGATCGTCACCCGATCGCCCACGCGCACGTCGAGCTGGCCGATGATCTGCTCGTTGTGCAAAGAAGCGCGCGTGACGACGGTGCCCGCGAGTTGTACCGGTTCGAGCTGGGCGACTGGAGTCAAGGCTCCCGTACGTCCCACCTGAACCACAATATCGACGACGCGTGTTCGCGCTTGCTCGGCCGCAAATTTGAAGGCAACCGCCCAACGCGGAAACTTCGCGGTGCGCCCAAGTTGCTGCTGCTGCGCGAAGTCGTCCACTTTGATTACGGCGCCATCGATATCGAACGGGAGCGCTTCACGCATCGCCTCGAGTTCCCGGAGCGCAGCATGGACCTCTTCGATGTTCCGACACACGCGGTGTCGACGGTGCACTGGCAAGCCAAGCGTTCCTAGCCAGTCCAAAGCCTGCGAATGCCGTGGCGCGACGCGTGCCCCGTCAATGAGCTGCCATAGAAAGATGCGCAGACGGCGCTTGGCTACTTCGCGTGGGTCGAGCAGGCGCAGGCTCCCGCTCGCCGCGTTGCGCGGATTGGCGAAGGGTTGCTCGCCCTTTGCCAGCCGCAGTTCGTTCACGAGCTCCAGATCACGCCGGTAGATCACGACCTCGCCGCGCAAAGTCAAATTTTCGGGTTGGCTCAGTACGAGTGGTAGGGCACGGACCGTGCGCATGTTCTCCGTGATCTCTTCGCCGTGAACACCATCACCTCGGGTCGATGCTTGGACTAGGCGCCCGGATTCGTACACCAGCTCGACACTCGCGCCGTCCAGCTTTGGCTCGACACAGAATACGACCTCGCTGCCGCTTTTCAGCCCGTCGTATACGCGCCTGACGAACTCGGCAAGTTCCGCTTGGTCGTAGGTATTATCGAGCGAGATCATCGGCACCGCGTGCGGTACGGTTTGGAGCTCGCTCCGGGGCCGACCGCCAACTCGGACGCTCGGCGAATCAGGGGAGCTGAGCTCGGAGTGGGCTGCTTCGAGGTCAATGAGCTCGCGGTAGAGTCGATCGTATTCTCGGTCCGTCACCGTCGGATCGTCGAGGACGTAGTAGCGGTGGTCGTGCTCGCGGATCTCTTGAACCAGAGCAGCGTGTTGATCCCTGGGCGACGTTGGGGTCATGGTTGCCTTTGTTTCGGGAAAAGTGCCTCTACACCGCGCTAAGAAGTTGCGACTGATTCGGCTTCTTCGGATGATGGAACAGGGCGAGAGAAGATGCCTCTACCACATCCAGTCCGAGCCATGTTTTGGGCTAATTGTGCTCGCGATGTGGATTTTCTGGCCGAACGTGCGCTAGCCTCGCCGGATTGGTCTTGCCCGGCGCGGGAAAGCTTGCTGGGCGATCTGCTGCCGCCGAGGGTGCGTTGAGGTGCTCAGTCCGCACCTCACGAAGGAAAGAAGACATGCTCAAGCAAAGCAAGAACAGGTGGTGGGCGTTATTGATTCTGCCGCTCACGCTGATGGGGTGCGGAACCAATCACGGATTTCTACGCGATTCGATGACGCAAACCCAGGTGCGAGGGCCCGGATTTCGAATCGTCAAGACGGGCCTGACGGCGAGTGCCGACACAGGCTCTTTGTTTTGTTCGATTCCGACCGATGAGGGACAGATCTATCGCCGAACCATGGAGCTGCTAAACGCCGAGGCGAAGCTTCTCCCGAACCAGATGCTGGTCAACATTCGAGAAGACGTTAAGCTCACAGCGTTTCTGGTTTTCTACTGCAAGCAAGTGTTGACACTTAGTGCCGACATCATCGAATTCAGTGCTTCCGGCTATCGCACGGCTGTCGCAGACGCCCCGGGACGTGCGAGTGAGACGCCACCAGTGGCATCCAGTGCGCCCGTCGCCGTGCCTGCTCCGTCGGCATCGCAGTCCACTTCCCCAAGCGCCCCTCCGCCCCCTGCGGGAACGGTTCCCCCGCGGCCATCGCACTAGGGGTGTTCCGGGTTTCCCTGCGCAGAATTCTCCGCTGCGTGGACAAATTCTGCTTCGGGTCGCTTCGGCATTGGCGCTTTCGTTGCGTGAATCAGACCGTTCGGCGTTCTAGGCGGTCTTGGTTTTCTCTTCGTCCCGCGCAACAAGATCCGTCCCGCGACGGCTCGCTACCAACTGGGGCGGGCGGTGGAACCGCCACCGTCGTGCAGCCGGGTATTCGCCGCGATTCTCCGACCGAAGCACTCCCACCTCTTGGTGCACGGGCAGCGGTGGTGCTAAGAGTGCCGCATCTTTGCGAATTAACGGCCTCTGCAGCGCACAATGTGGTTGCACCGGCGCGCAGAGGCAGGGTTCTTGTCTGAATGTCGTCCTCCGTTCCGAAGATTCTCCTGGGCATCGGCGACGAGTCTCCCGAAAGCACTGTCCGTGTGCCGCCGCGGAGCGAAGGTCCGTTAATCTGGCGCTTGGGCGGCGTATTCTGGATGGTTCGGCCGCATCAGTGGGTCAAGAACGTCTTCGTATTGGCTCCGGTGGTGTTCGCGAAGGAGATCTTCGAACGCATACTACTGGTCAAAGCTGCGAGCGCTTTCGTCCTGTTCTGTCTGATTGCCGGATCCGTGTATGCCCTGAACGATCTTGCCGACGTTGATGCTGACCGGCATCATCCAGCCAAGCGCTATCGACCGATCGCTTCCGGGCGTGTGCCCGTTTCTTGGGTCCTACCAATCGTCGTTACACTCGTAGCTGGATCGCTGCTTGCGGCATCGTTCATCAACGGGTGGTTCGCTGGGGTACTTGCGGTTTATTTTGTCGAAAACATCGCGTATACGAAGAAGCTCAAGCACGTAGCGTACGTGGATGTCGCGTGTATCGCTTTCGGCTTCGTTCTTCGCGTCCTGGCGGGCGGCTTCGCTACGGGAATCACCATCTCGTCCTATCTAATTGCGTGCACGGCGTTGCTCGCTCTATTTTTGGGCTTTGGCAAGCGTCGCCACGAATTTTCCGCGAATTCGCGCCAGGGCAGACAACGGATTGCACTCGAATACTACAGCAGAGGGGGCATCGACGTCGCGTTGACGCTGACGGCATTGGCCACCGTTGCGATGTACCTCGCTTACACCCTGGACGAGCACACACGAGCCTTCTTCAACAGCGAGTGGCTTTGGACCAGCACGGTGTTCGTGGTGTTGGCGATGGGGCGCTTCCTGTTCCTCGTTCGATCGAGACCCAAAGCGGAGAGCCCTACGCAAGAGATCCTGAGCGACGGACCATTCGTGGCAATTATGATGGCTTGGGTCGTCGTAGTTATATGGGTCGTCTATCACCTCCAACCCGTGGGCTAGCATCCCGACTCTTCTGAGATGAGGGAACTCACGTCGGGACTCTTACGCAAACCGGTGCAACGCTCTGCGGCTCTTAGCATCCAAGCATTCAACGCTCGGGATCACAAAGCGTGTGCCGCCTTGGTCGATGATGACGTAGCGTCCGTTTGACAAGGCGCGCACCTGCTCCTCGTCTTCCAGACTGAACGCGACTTGACCGCGATCGGTCGTGACGTGCCAGCGCGAGTGCGTCGTGTGCACGTCAATTTGATCGATGCGTTGAATGACGGGTCTAAATTCTCGCGTCGCAAGTTCGGCTTCGATGGTGGCGCGCGTCTCCGCATCCAGCTGGAGCAGGTCGTCGATGCACGCCAGTTCGTGCCCGCGCTCGTCTAGCAAGCAGATTGCATGGTCGGGAGCGGTGAGCGGACAGCTACGAACCGGCACGACGCGGTAAGACCGAGCGCTGCGCTGGTCGCGAATGGTCAGGCCCGACTCGGGGCCGCGCACGAACGTTAGCTGTTCGATCGGCAACAGCGAAACCTCGGGTTCTGGCTGTGTTTCCGGGGACTCGAGCGACGCGTCAACGGGTGCGGCTCCTGGTTGCTGCTGCGCGTGCACCAGATCCGCATACGCGCCGCCTTTGGCCAGCAACTCCTGGGGCGTCCCGACTTCAACGACGCGGCCGCGATGGAACACTACGATGCGATCGGCCCGTTCGAGCGTGCTCAGTCGGTGCGCGATCGCAATCGTGGTGCGGCCCTGGACGAGCCGGTCGATGGCGCGTTGAATCTCTCGCTCAGTGCGTACGTCAATCGCCGAAGTTGCTTCGTCCAAAACCAGAATCTTCGGATCGACCAAGATTGCGCGCGCGATCGAGACCCGTTGGCGCTCGCCACCAGACAGCGACTGTCCGCGCTCACCGGCGAGCGAGTCGTACGCGTCCGGAAGCCGCAGCAGGAACTCGTGCGCTCGGGCGGCGCGTGCGGCGTCGAGGATTTTGCCGAGGGTTGCATCGGGGCGGCCATACGCGATGTTCTCCGCGATTGATCCGAAAAATAGGTAAGGATCCTGCAGTACAACGCCGAGGTGCTTGCGGTACTCAGCCAACGGCAGGTCGCGCAAGTCGATGCCGTCGATCAGGATCTGTCCGTCGGTAGCATCGTAAAAGCGGCACACGAGGTTGGCTAGCGTGCTCTTGCCCGAACCCGTTGCGCCCACGATGCCGACCATCTCTCCCGGTTGAATCGTCAAGTTCACGCGATCGAGCACCAGCCGCGTCGTGTAGCGGAAACTAACGTCTCGAAGCGTAAGTTCACCGCGAACGTTCGACAGCGTACGCGGTGAGGCAGGTTCAGCCACGCTCGGTTTGCGGTCGAGGATCTCGAACAGGCGCTGCGCACTGGCGGCGGCGCGTTGCGTCGAAGCCAGCATGCGGCTCATGGTTTCCAGTCGCGTATAGAATCGCCCAATATACGCCACGAACGCCGTCAGCACCCCCACAGTAACATGGTGAGCAAACACTTGGTACGCGCCGACGGCCCAGACCACCAGCAGTCCAAGTTGGTTGAGCAGGGCCACCAGCGGCCAAAAGAAGGTCCAAAGCGCGTTGATGCGATCGTTTACGTCGAGGATACGGCGATTGACCGAATTGAAGCGCTGCACCTCGCGGGCTTCCTGGGAAAACGCCTTGACCACTCGAATGCCGCTGATGGAGTCCGTGAGCAAGCTGGTCATCGCCGACCAGGCTCGACCGGTGCGCAGGAAGCCGCTGTTGAGGCGACCGCGGACACGCAGGATGAGAATGGCAATGGGTGGGAAGGACAGCACCGTGGCAACCGCCAAGCCCGGATCCAACACGAACAGGACGACCACGGTCCCGACGATCATCAGGACGTCCGCGATGAAGTCGACGAGCGTGTCCGAGAAGAACGAGCACAGGCGCTCGGTGTCAGTACTGATGCGCGTGATCAAATCGCCCGTGCGCTTGCCACCGAAGTAATTGAGCGAAAGCCGATGCAAATGGTTGAAGGTGCGATTGCGCAAGTCCGCCGTCACACGCTCGGCAACGCGGGCCAGCACCCAGCCCTGCGCCCACGCTAGCATCCAGGTGAGGATTGCAGAGCCAAGCAACAGAACCAAGTAGTACCCCACCTCGTGCAGGGCTTGATCGGCCGTGCCCGCATAGACCCTGGTTTGGTACGGCACCAAGACTTTGTCGACGAGCGGCATCGTCAGGTAGGGCGGAACCAGCCCCACCGTAGTGGCCGCGAACGTGAGCAGCAAGCCAACACCTACGGGCCATAGCCGCGAGCGGGTGAATGCGAGCAGGCGCCAAAAAGGTGCGATTGTAGAGGTGGGAGTGGCGTCCGTGATCGCCTCGTCCGGCATCTCTTCGAGACCGAGCGGCGCCTCGCGCAGCGCCTCGAACGTTTCCACGAAATTCCGGGCGGCTTTGGCCAGACCGACCGTGAATCGGAAGCGATCCGCGCTGCCATCGGCGTAGCGGATTTCGAGCGAGCACAAGGAGGCGTGCTCCTCCTCTTTCATCCCAGTGATCCCCGCTAAATCGCGATCCAAATACGGCGTGGACTCCGACCCGCGCACTCCAATTAGGCGTTGCTCGGTAAGGATCAGCGTCGTCGGAGCGAACCGCAAATCTGATGAGAGATCGATCGAGAGACGCGCCCGCTGCGCTCGCCCAGTCACTTCGTTCGTCGGAGCAGTGAGCGCAGAAACGCTCGTAAGAATTCGTTCATCGGGCATGATGATTGGCTGTGGTTCTGAGGTCGTGCGGCAGTGACGCGGGTATTCGGAATGGGCGACAGGGGCCGAGCTCGGTGGTAATGCGCGAGCCGGCGGCCGTGTTGGTCTAGAGCGAGCGAACCAGCCCTCGTTTGGCGGGCTCAGTGATTCGCCGCGGTGCTGTTAGCGCGAAGAGAGGCCTGGAGCACCGAACGGCGAAGAGGATCCACTACTGCAAGGGCAAAGCTTGCCGAGGGGTACGAGCAGGGGGAACTGGCAATCGGCTCGAACCGAAGCGCGTAATTATCGGAAGCGTCAGCCGGCGTATTGGTCGGCGGAGCGAGCCAGCGGGAAAGGCAAGGCGCACTCGGAGCGGGATCTCGCCGAGGCGCTGGAGTCCTGTCGCGCCACATTAAATGGTGTGTTCCTCGCGGGTTACGCGCAAAAATGATCGTGAGAATTAATTCATCCGGCGTGGTGATTTGCTGTCGCGCTGTTAATGGCCAGGAATGGAGCCCTCGCGTGTGGCTCCACACGTGTCCAAGGCGCAGAAATACGCCTTTTTTCGTGGGTGGCGTGACGGGCGAACAGTGTTTCGGCCAACCGATTAAGAGCCCCTGCAAGCGGGTCGTCCCGTGTGCGCCTGTTCGAAAAAGATGTCATGATGCGCGCGCCGAACCGCCCGCCGTCGCCCATCGCTCTGCAGCCATGAAGGTAGCGTCGCACGGCTTTCGGTACTTGCATGGACATTCAACAAATCCTCGTGCTTCGAGGACCGAACGTTTGGGCGAACTTTCCGGTGCTGGAAGTCTGGGTTCGCCTCTCGAAAGAACTCGACGTTCCGTCCAACACCTTCCCCGGGTTCAACGATCGGTTGATGAGCTGGCTGCCGTCGATGATCGAGCATCGCTGCGGCATCGGCGAGCGAGGCGGATTCTTTCAGCGGCTGCGAACGGGCACCTATTTGGGCCACATCCTCGAGCACACGTCGCTCGAGATCCAATCCTTGGTTGGCCCGGTCGTCGGCTTCGGGCGCGCGAGGGAGTCCATTATTCCTGGACTGTATCGTGTCGCGATCGAGTACGCCGACGAGCGACTCGGTCTTGCCTGTGTCCAAACGGCGATTGCACTTCTAAACGCGGCTCGATTGGGTACCCCGTTCTCGATCGAAGAGGAGCTTGGGCGGCTGCGCGCTCTTGCGGATCAAGTCTGCCTTGGGCCCAGCACGAACGCCATCGTATCGGCGGCCAAAGCGCGAAAAATCCCGCACATTCGCCTGAACGAAGGCAATCTGGTTCAGCTCGGCTACGCCAGCGCACAGCATCGAATCTGGACTGCGGAAACGGAACGTACGTGCGCTGTTGCTGAGTCCATTGCACAGGACAAGCAGCTCACGCGCAGCATGCTGCGCAATGTTGGTGTTCCCGTTCCCGAAGGACGCGTCGTAACAACTGCCGAGGAAGCATGGCAAGCCGCCGAAGCCTTGGGTTTGCCCGTCGTGGTAAAGCCACGCGAAGGACACTGGGGTCGCGGCGTTTCGATCGACCTTAGCAGTCGAGATGCCGTACTCAAAGCATTCGATCTTGCGAATGCGGAACGCGAAGGAGTGCTGGTCGAGCAGTGTATTCCTGGGGTGCATCACCGCGTGCTCGTGGTTGGCGGCCGAGTTGTCGCCGCGGCCAAGGGTGAGCCCGATCAGGTGACGGGTGACGGCGTTCACACGCTCAAGGAACTCGTCGAAAAGGCGAATTCCGATCCTCGACGCGGCGATCCCCAGACGCACGAACTCACGGGCCTCGAAGTCGACACCATCGCGCTGCAGCTCTTGACGAAGCAGGGCTACACCATCGCGAGCATACCTGCGGCAGGGGCGAAGGTGATTCTGCACCACAACGGTGATTTGCCCACTGACATCACCGAGCAGGTGCACCCCTCGGTGGCGGCGGCTGCAGTGCTTGCGGCCAAGACGGTTGGACTCAATATTGCCGGTATTGATATCGTTGCAGAAGACCTCACGCGGCCGCTCGAGGAACAGCGCGGTGCGGTGCTCGAGGTCAACGCAAGTCCCAGTCTCTTGATGCACCTGCGGCCATTGCAGGGCCAGCCGCAACCGGTTGGCGCCGCAATCGTCGACGAGATCTTCGGCGTCGCCACTGCGAGCAGCGACGGAACGGGACGAATTCCCATTGTCGCGGTGAGTGGAACGAACGGCAAATCCAGCGTGGTTGCGCTGCTCCAGGCTGCCTTCGAGGGCAACGCAAAACGACTTGGCGTGGCGTGCTCAGAGGGATTGTTCGTTGGTGATCGGGCGATCGAGACGTCCAGTGGTCGCGTTGACGCGACTGACTTCGACAGCATCGAACGGCTGTTGGTCAACCCCAGCGTGGACGTGATCTTGGCGGAGATGAATCCGCGCACGGTACTGACGCAAGGCATCGCGTTCGACCAATGCGAGGTTGCGGTCGTGATCAACGTTGGTTCCTCGGATCACCTCGGATACACCGCGATGGATCGTGATCGCATGCTGCTCGTCGAGCGATGCGGTGTGGACATGGTGCTTCCAACGGGCACGGCAGTGCTCAACGCAGACGATTCGAACGTGCTCGAGATGGTGCCGAAGTGCAAAGGCAGCATCCTCCTTTTCGGCAGGGACCACAACGCACCGGCGTTGGCTGCCCATCGAGCAGAGAGTGGCCGCACCGTCGGGATGCGCAATGGCCGTGTCGTGTTCTCGCTCGGAGAGCAGTGCGTGCACGAAGCAAAACAAGAGCAGGCGCTGTTTGAGTTCGAACAGGAGAACTTGCTTGCCGCGCTTGGTGCAGGCTGGGCCCTAGGTCTTGAGCCCGCGACGCTCGTGGAGCGCCTCGCGCGTGTAGCGGAGCGGCCACGTGTGCAGCGGATACGCTGGCATGAGCGCGACGGACGCTTCATGGCCGTGAGCTGTTGTCACAATCTGTCGGCTTTCGAAGCCGTATTGCAGGCCGTCTTCACGCGCCCCAACTCAGGGCGGCGAATTGCCTTGTGTAGCGCGCTGCCCGCAGACTGGCGTGTCGAGGACGCGGCGGCCGCTGGTAAGCTCTTGGGTGCGGCATTCGATCGAGTAGAACTCTTGACGACTTCGGACGCACCTGTCAGTCGTCCAGAGCCAGGTTCGGGGCCAGACGTACCGTCGAAGGAACAGATCGCGGCAGTCAAAGCGTCTTTCAGTGAGGGAGTTGCCGGAGCTGCTCGCGCAGCTTTCGCCCACACAAACGGACTTCTAGAGATGAGGGTTGACTGCTTACTGCGTGAGCTCGAGCGCGGGGACCTCTTATTCGTTCAGGTGGAGACTCTCCTTGCTTCGATGGAAGGCAGGGGTGCACCAGCGAGCGGCGGGGAAGATCTTCGGATTCAAGGTGGTAGTTCGAGCGTGACCGCGGCGGCCGATTTGACCAGGCCGCTGGTCTAAACATATGGATGCCATGAAGCTCTTGTCGGTTCGTGCGCTTAGGGGCCCAAATCTTTGGTCCGATGCAACGGCAATTCAGGCCGATGTCGCCATCGAGGCCAGCAGCGTTGACGCGTTGGTCGGTCGGGCTGCTGCGATCTTGCCGAGCCTTACAGCGGACGCGAGTGCGCCGCCCGCGATTCGAGTAGCCACGGCGCTTGGCCAGCTTGCGTTGGAGCTCCAAAGGGCTGCCGGCAGTCAGGCAGAACTCGTACGAGTGATGGGATTGACCGCCAGGACTGAGGCTCGGCTGGTATTGAGTTACGGCGAGTATGAGGAAGCCGCCGGTCGTCGCGCGATAGAGATCGCGTACGCTATGGTGGTTGGGGCCGAAGGTCAGCCGAGTTACGTCGAGGCGGTTCGCGAGCTTCGGAACCTGGCTCAAGCAGAGCGGCTGGGTCCAAGCACGGGCTCAATCGTCGCGGCCGCTCGCTCGCGCGGGATTTATGCCCGTCGGATTTCCGAAGGTGCGAGTCTGGTGCAGCTCGGGCAGGGCTCACGACAGCGACGCATTTGGGCGGCCGAAACGGATCGCACGAGCGCTATTGCCGAGTCCATTGCACAAAACAAAGATCTCACGAAGAGCCTGCTCGAGAAGGTGGGTGTGCCGGTCCCGAAGGGTCGAATCCCACGCACGGCAGACGAAGCCTGGCAGGTCGCACAAGAGATTGGCGGCCCCGTCGTGGTCAAACCGCTCAAGGGCAACCAAGGCAAACGCGTCTCCGTAGGCCTTACCACCCGTGAAGAGGTGGCCACCGCGTTCGAGCTAGCGCGCCTCGGCGGTCGTAGCGAGGTCGTGGTCGAGCGCCAGATTTTTGGCGACGATTACCGGTTGCTGGTCATTGGCGGCAAGCTAGTCGCGGCAGCGCGGCGCGAGGTTCCTCGTGTTGTGGGCGACGGCAAAAGCCGGATCTGCGATTTGGTTGCGGCAGTCAACGAGGATCCGCGACGTGGGGACGATCACTCGACGTCCCTCTCCAAGATGGTTCTCGACGACATCGCGAGCGAGGTTTTGGCG
>JBLNFG010000706.1:0-10618 GCA_050263495.1 Myxococcales bacterium
CCCGCATCCAAACTAATTGTCAGAGAATTCGCGCGCATCCAAGCCGCGCCATCTTGTGACCACCTAATCCCGCACATCGTGATCGGTCGTTCGACGTTTTTGCCGACCGAAGTGACTCGCAAAGGAGTTTCGTCCCATGCGTGACATCTTCTCCTTCTTTGAGAAACCAAAGGATCCGCTCTCTTTCTCTGCGATGCGCATTTCTTTGGCTAGCCCAGAGAAGATCCGTGAGTGGTCGCACGGCGAGGTAAAGAAGCCTGAGACTATCAATTACCGTACCTTCAAGCCGGAACGTGACGGCCTGTTCTGCGCCAAGATCTTTGGCCCAGTGAAGGACTACGAGTGCATCTGCGGCAAGTACAAGCGCATGAAGCACCGTGGCATCGTGTGCGAGAAGTGCGGCGTCGAGGTGATTCAGTCGAAGGTTCGTCGCGAGCGCTTGGGTCACATCAGCCTCGCGACGCCGGTCGCCCACATCTGGTTCCTGAAGAGTCTGCCGTCGAGAATCGGCAATATTCTCGATATCAGCCTCAAGGATCTGGAAAAGGTCCTGTACTGCGAGTCCTACATCGTCATCGATCCGAAGGACACGGAGCTTCAGTCGGGCGAGCTTCTTACTGAGGAGAAGTACGCGCAGCTGATGGAAGAGTATGGCGAAGAACGCTTCGACGCCGGAATGGGCGGGGAAGCGGTCATCGAGATGCTCAAGCGCGTCGACGTGCACGCCTTGGCGGAGCAGCTCCGGGAGGAGATGCGATCCACCAGCAGCGAAGCCAAGCGCAAGAAGTACGCAAAGCGCCTGAAGGTAGTGGAAGCCTTCCGTTCCAGCGGAAATCGTCCGGAGTGGATGATGCTCACGGTTCTGCCCGTGTTGCCGCCGGATCTGCGTCCGTTGGTTCCCCTCGACGGCGGTCGCTTCGCAACCAGCGACTTGAACGACCTCTATCGTCGCGTCATCAACCGCAATAACCGACTCAAGCGCTTGCTTGAGTTGAACGCGCCAGAGATCATCATCCGGAACGAACGCCGCATGCTGCAGGAAGCAGTCGACGCGTTGTTCGACAACGGGCGCCGCGGCAAGACCATTACTGGCCCGAATAAGCGCCCGCTCAAGAGCTTGAGCGACATGCTCAAGGGCAAGCAAGGCCGTTTCCGTCAGAACCTGCTCGGCAAGCGCGTCGACTACTCGGGTCGAAGCGTGATCGTCGTGGGCCCGACCTTGAAGCTGCATCAGTGCGGTCTTCCGAAGAAGATGGCGCTCGAGCTCTTCAAGCCCTTCATCTACAACAAGCTGGAGGAGCGCGGCTACGTCAACACCATCAAGAGTGCGAAGAAGATGGTGGAGAAGGAGCGTCCCGAGGTTTGGGACATCCTTGACGAAGTGATCAACGAGCACCCGGTGATGCTGAACCGTGCCCCGACCTTGCATCGTCTGGGCATTCAGGCGTTCGAGCCGGTGCTGATCGAAGGCAAAGCCATCCAGTTGCATCCGTTGGTTTGCGCGGCGTTCAACGCCGACTTCGACGGTGACCAGATGGCCGTGCACGTGCCGCTCTCGGTCGAAGCTCAGATGGAAGCGCGCGTGCTCATGATGAGCACGAACAACATCCTGTCGCCGGCAAGTGGTCGCCCGATCATCAACCCGACGCAGGACATCGTGCTGGGGCTCTACTACGCGACACGTAAGCGCAAGTACGGTCAGGGTTGCTACCGCCCGGAGTCGCTCAAGTACGACGAGCCGCAGCAGCAGCTCAGCGGCTATCTGCGTGGTTCCTACGCTTCTCCGGAAGAGGTGCGGATGGCCTACGACAATGGCGTCGTGGATCTGCACTCGGAGATCATGGTTCGCATCGAGGATCACGACGAGGAGAGCGGTGAGCTGCGTACGCGTTCGGTGCTCACCACGGTGGGTCGCGTCCTGATCAGCGAGATTCTGCCGCCGGAAGTACCCTTCGATTACGCCAACAAGGTGCTGAACAAGAAGGCCCTCTCGGCGCTGATCGACGTCTGCTACCGCAAGCACAAGAACAAGGAGACAGTGCTCCTTGCTGACCGCTTGCGCACCCTCGGCTTCACCTACGCAACGCTCGCCGGCGTGTCCGTGTGCATGGATGACATGGTCATTCCGGACAAGAAGAAGGAACTGATCGACGAGGCGCAGCGTGAACTCGAGCGCGTCTACGAGCAGTACCAAGAAGGCCTCATTACGGACGGCGAGCGCTACAACAAGGTGGTCGACATCTGGGCCGGCGTTGCCGACAAGGTAACGGAGGAGATGATGACGGGCATTTCGAAGGCCACCGTCATCGACACCGAGACGGGCGACAAGGTCGAGGACTCGAGCTTCAACCCGATCTACATCATGGCCGACTCGGGTGCTCGTGGTTCGACGCAGCAGATGCGCCAGCTCGCCGCGATGCGTGGTCTGATGGCGAAGCCGTCAGGCGAGATCATCGAGACGCCGATTACCGCGAACTTCCGTGAAGGCCTCACGGTGTTGCAGTACTTCATCTCGACGCACGGCGCGCGTAAGGGCTTGGCTGACACCGCTCTAAAGACGGCAAACTCCGGATACTTGACGCGACGTCTCGTCGACGTTGCTCAGGACGCCGTGGTTTCCGACATTGACTGCGGTACGCTCGATGGCATTCGCGTCGCGAAGCTCGAAGAAGCGGGTGAAGTGATTCAGCCCCTCGGCGAGCGTATCCTCGGTCGCGTGGCACTCGAAGATGTGGTGGATCCGCTCACGGGTGAGGTGATTGCAGCCGCAAACACCGAGCTGGACGAGGCGCTGGTCCGTCGCATCGAAGAGGCGGGCATCGAAGAGGTCGTTATCCGCTCGGTGCTCACTTGCCAGACGCGGCGCGGTGTATGCGCGCTGTGTTACGGCCGTGATTTGGCTCGTGGCTACAAGGTCAACATCGGTGAAGCGGTCGGCATCATTGCCGCACAGTCCATCGGTGAACCTGGCACGCAGCTGACGATGCGTACTTTCCACATCGGTGGCGCGGCCGCACGCGGCAAGATCGAGCAGAGCAGCCTCGAGACGCGCACTGAAGGTATCGTGACGCTACGCAACACGCAGCTCACGACCAAGCGCGACGGATCCATCGTTGTCATGAACCGCCACGGCGAGCTCGTGATCATGGACGACACGGGGCGCGAGCGTGAGCACCATCGACTGGTTTACGGTGCGCAGATCAAGTTCCCCGACGGTTCACGCGTCAAAGCGGGTACGGTCGTGGCCGAGTGGGATCCATTCGCCATGCCGATCCTCACCGAGCAAGGTGGCATCGTACGCTTCGGCGATCTGGTCGAAGGCGTTACGGTGATGGAGAAGGTGGACGAGGTGACGGGCTTGTCGCGCAAGATCGTGATCGAGTCGCGTGCCGGCGATCTACGTCCTCGCATTACCGTCACCGATCCAGTCACGGGCGAGCCGATGAAGCTGTCCGGTACGGATCTCGACGCGCGCTACCTATTGCCCGTGGGTGCCAACATCGTCGCTCAGGACGGCGAAGAGATCACCCCCGGCGAGGCGATTGCACGTATCCCGCGCGATACCACGAAGGTGCAGGACATCACCGGTGGTCTGCCGCGTGTCGCGGAGTTGTTCGAGGCACGCAAACCCAAGGATCACGCCATTATCAGCGAGATCGATGGGTTCGTGGCCTTCGGCAAGGACACCAAGGGCAAGCGCAAGGTCATCATCACGCCGCTCGGCATCGACGGGCAGCCGCTCGAGGATCAACAGCGCGAGTACCTGATCCCGAAGGGCAAGCACATCCAGGTGCAGCCTGGCGATCACGTTCGCGCCGGTGATCCGCTGCAGGACGGTCCAGCTAACCCGCACGACATCTTGCGCGTGAAGGGTGAAAAGGAATTGGCAGCTTGGTTGGTGAACGAAATCCAGCAGGTTTACCGCCTGCAGGGTGTGAGCATCAACGACAAGCACATTGAAGCCATCGTGCGTCAGATGCTGCGTCGCGTCCGGATCAAGGAGGTTGGTGACACCAGCTTCCTCGTGGACGAGCAGGTCGAGAAGTACGTGTTCGAGCGCGAGAATGGTCGCGTGATCGAGCGCGGCGGTCAGCCCGCGGTCGCGGAAGCAATGTTGCTCGGTATTACCAAGGCATCTCTATCGACGGAGTCGTTCATCAGCGCTTCGTCCTTCCAAGAGACGACCAAGGTGCTCACCGAGGCAGCCATCTGCGGCAAGACGGACGATCTGCGTGGCATCAAGGAGAACGTGGTCATGGGTCGCCTGATCCCAGCCGGTACGGGTCTGCCCGCCTACCGCAGGCTTCAGGTCGTGACCGACGATCGCTCCGAGACCTACGCCCCGGTACGTGCCCAGCGTGTGGCGACTGACTTGTCGCTCGCGATTGGCGACGACTGACGATTGCGGCAGTGGGCCCGCGCTCGAGAGGAAACTCGATGAGCTCGGGTCGTCTGTCGAAAGACGAAACCCGTGAACAGTATCCGACGCGTCGAGCACCCTGTGCCGGCGCGTTGGGTCGTTTGGGGCCATGGTAGAACGAGCACCATGACTCCGCGCCGCTGCACGACGCAATCTGCTTGGGTGCAACTTCAGCGCGCCCGCCCCAGTGGCTTCAAAGGGCGCCGAGCTCAGTGGCTGCGAGGTCATTGGCCGTGACAGCCGGGGCGGTCTTTGGTCAGTCCGGCGCGGAACATAGCGTGTGGGCGCAGCTTCGGGATCTCGTCGGGCAAATGCTGCGTGCGAGTGGACGCGACGCGTGGCTTGCTGATCTCCGATGCGTGCCGAAGGCGCTGCGTTGGGCGTTGCCGTGGGCCGTGCTCGGTCGAACGAGCCGCGACGCGAATCCCTGTCGATGGCTCGCTAAACAAGCCCGTCGCCGTCGAGATACCGTTGCAGTGAGCGAGCCCTCTCGTTCGATTACCTTCGAGGAGCTCCGGCGCGAGAGCCTCGAGATCGCGGCTGCGCTCGAGCTCCGCGGGGTTACGGCCAACACGCGGGTAGCGATCCTGATCCCGACGGGAATCGACCTCGTGTCCACGGTGCTCGGGTGTTGGCAGCTCGGTGCTGTGCCGTGCCCGCTCGACCCAGGTACCCCCGCATCCGTCTTGGCTGTCGTTCGCGCGCAGCTCGAGCCTGGGCTCGAAGTTGCGGATTATGCCGAGATTTCGGTGCGGCCAGGGGCGGCTACCTCGTCTCACCACGAGCAGGGGCCAACACCGTCCGATGGGAGCGCAGGCGCTCCCGATCCAGGGCCGTTAACAAGCTTCGACGAGAGGTCGCTCGCTCCCGATCCAGGGCCGTTAACAAGCTTCGACGAGAGGTCACGCGCTCTGGATCCAGGGCCGTCAACAAGCTTCGGCGAGAGGTCACTCGCTCCTGTCGACACCAGTCCCACAATGGCCGCTCTTTCGAGTACAGCGCAGGCCGCGCGGGGGCCGAAGCAATTCCGTAGGAAGGGCCTCTTCCGAGCGGCCCCGAACGCGCGCGCATACGCGCGATTTCACGCAACCGACGTGGCGATGATCCTGCCAACCTCGGGCTCCGAGGGGCACATCAAGCTGTGCCGGATCACGGCGGGACGTCTGGCACTGTCGGGACACGCCTTCGGCGGCGTGGCTCTCGGCTGCCGGCGCGGTGACGTCATCTATTGCCCACTGCCGCTCTGCCACGCCACGGGCATCACGGTGGCCCTGATGCCGGCGCTGGTGCACGGAGTAACGCTACATCTGCCGGGCAAGTTCTCCGCATCCCGGCTTCCGCCCGATCTGCACCGAACGGGGGCGACCCAGCTCGTCTATGTTGGCGATCTGTTGAGGATGGTCGTCGCTGCTTTGGGGCGTGACGCAGACACGTCTCGTTGCGCGGGGTCGACGGCTCTCGACGGAGAAGACGCGTCAAGCATCGATGCACAACATCGCAGTGCGTTGGAGGGCAGTCCTGTGCCGTCGAGGTCGCTCTCCTTGCATCACGGCTCTGGTGCTTCGATATCACGTCGTCTGCGTGTGGCCGTCGGCAATGGTCTCGACCAGCGAACGTATCGACGCGTCGCAAAGGCCCTGCAAATGCCGCGCATTGTTGAGTTCTACGGTGCGACCGAAGCCCCCCGAGTGCTGCTCAATCTTTCGAATCGACCCGGGAGCTGTGGGCGTGTTGCGTTCCGACGCTTGTCGCGCTTTCTCGTCGTCAAAGAGCGTGTGCAGCACGCCCAGGACGAGAGCCGTGTAGCGCACGAAGCCGAACCAAGCGCGGGCGTGGCAAGCAGCGAGCAGGGGGCTCGCGCGGCCGGCGGTAGTGAGCGTGAGCGCAGTCCCAGCCAGGGCGCGGCTCGTCCCGACAGGGGCCACCGTGAGCCCCGCGATGAACGTGTGACACACGATCAGGAAATGGGGTCAGTTCCTGCTGCGGCCGGCGGCGAGTGGACTCCCTGCGGCCCCGGCGAAGTGGGAGAGCTCTGGATCAGGATTCCGTCGCGGAAAAGGCCATGGTTAGGGGACTTCGAAGGCTATCTCGATCGCGACCACGAGGAGCGTGTGGTCCTACGCGACGTGTTCCGTTCCGGGGATCGATTCTATCGAACTTACGATTTGGTACGATACGACGAGGACGACTACTTCTACTTCGTCGAGCGACTAGGCAAAGTGTGGCGCAATCGAGGTCACAATGTGTCCACGACGTGGATGGCAGATGAGTTCCGCCTAGCAAACGGGATCAAAGACGTGAGCGTGTTTCCGGTGGCGCTCGACGACTCGTCGCGTCGATTCGGGTTAGCCCTGGTGGTCACAGACGACCTCGAACGTTTGCGCGACGCACTGACCAACAAGATCAAAAACCTACCAAGTTACGCTCGACCGCAGTTGATCCAAGTGGTGTCGGAGCTTCCGCGTACACTCAGCTTCAAGCCCACGAGCGCGTCCCTGAGCAAGGGGGGGGCGTGGGAACCCAGTGACGACGCGTCAGCATTGTATGTGTGGGACAACGAACTTCGAGCCATTGAGCTACCCGAGTGGGCGGAGACGAAGCGGCGGCTACTCGCTCGTTGATAACCCCTCTCTGGCTTGCGCGATGGCCGTTACTGCTGCCGACTCATCCCCAACAATACTGATTTTGAGCCGTGACGACCACGTTTCGAGCTGCTCCATGAACTGTGAGATCGTCGTTTGCGAAACCAGCTCCGGATAGTGTTCCGCCTTCGACGGCTCCCAGCCAAAGACCCAGTATCGCGCCAACTGGTCTGCGATCGCTACGGTGGTGGTCAGCGACAGGACTGTTGAGCTCCGTTCGACAACGACGCGCAACCCAGAATCGAACGTCTTCTCCTCGATCTGAAGGGGCACCGTGTCTGCGGGTAGAGTGATCGGACGCGCGCCTCCAATGCAACCAGAGGTCAGGGCGATAGCCGCCGTGCTCAGCAGCCACCGCCGCATCGCTCCGATTGGAGCCACTGGCACTAGCCGCCGTATTGCTCCGATTGGAGCCACTGGCACTAGCGCCTGCGTACAGGACGAGTTTGTCGATTCATGAGTCATCAGGCCGAACCCTTAACGTGCACCAAACGCCGCGTGCACCTTACCCAAATGCCCAACAATATCGCAATGGACAATTGCGGCGAGCCTGTCCCTAAGACCGCCGATATGGCGCGCGCGACAATGGCGATCGAGAACCTTTAGGTTCGCCCTATACTCGTCCGAATGAGCGCCCATCCCGGTCAATCCTACTTCGCGGATGCAGGTCTAGACGGTGACGCGGCACGCCCGAACACACGCGTCGAGTCCCGTCCGATCTTCGAGAGCGTTGCGCAACGGGTGGATGAACTTCCGGGGCGCCTCTCCGAGATCCCGCTAAGCGTCGACAAGACGGGTCAGCGCGCCTGGAAGCGTCAGCTCGAGCGCTGGTCGAAACGCGTCACGATTCGTAATGTGGTGCGCTTGGTGATCGAGCGCAGGCAAGTCAAACGCACTCTGCAACGCATCCCGGTTCGAATGCAGCTCGTGACTAACCAGATCCGGCTGACGCTGGAACTCATCGACGATTTCGTCGCTGGCAGCTACCGGCAGATCCCTTGGCACTCGATGGCGTTGGCGGCGGGCGCGATTCTCTACTCCGTGAGTCCAGCAGATCTCGTTCCCGATGCCTTGCCCATGCTAGGCACCCTAGACGATCTCATCGTGCTCGGGATCGCGTTACGACTGCTCGAAAACGATCTGCGCGCTTACGCGGCTTCGAAAGGTTACGATCCGAGAGAATACTTCGCAGAAGCAGCGACCAACGCAGCGAAGGACGCCAACACGGATGCGCCTCACACGGATGCGCCTCACACGGATGCGCCCTCAACGGCGAAGGCGAGCTATTAGTGGCCCAATCAGTTAGGCGCCGACGCGAGTCCGAGGACGCATCGTGCTTGTCGTCGGAGCAGAAAATTCACCGTTCACGGATGCCAACTATGGTGGAGGACAGAACATTCCGGGCTTGTTCAGGCGCAGCCGCCGTGCCTTTGTTTTTGCTCGTCGCGGCCACGACGTGTGTCGGTTGCCGTCGCTGCGACGCCACAAACCAACACAAAAACAGTGCAGGGAGCGTCGCGTCGAGCACCGGCACGACCATTGGCAGCAGTGTCGCGTTGACGCTACCCAAGCTTGTACCCCTGCACGCAACGAGTCGCGTCGAATCGCTCACGGGCCCTGGCCATCCAGAAACGACGTTGCTTTTGCCGATCGGAACTACGGATCCCAAGCCCATGGTGGTGATTCTATTGCCGCCGAATCCGGTGAGCATTGGGGCGCGTTGTGAAGAACTAGGGCGCTCGACAGCGGACAGTGCCTTCGTTCTTTGCCAAGCGAGTCGGAGCGCAGAACAGTCGAAGGCTCCTGCGGCTTGGGACGAAGTTGACGCTTCGCTACGCGCTGCCGTGCGCGACGTGAAGAGCAAATACGGCGATTACGTTCAGTCGAAAGAGCTGACGATGGTTGGCCTCGGTGAAGCCGCCGAGCTCGCCGTTCCAATCGTGCGGCGCGCACCAGAGTTTTTTCCGCGTGTGGCACTATTGAATGGTGGGTTGAAGGCATGGACCAACGTTGATTCAGCGCGCTTTGCGGCGGGCGCTAAAGCGTTTCTTGCTCACTGCTCACAGCCGTCTTGTCGGGCTGACGCGAAGCGAGTCATCGTGACGTTGAAGAACGCAGGGGTTGCCACGCGGTTGGAGCTCGATCCACCGCTCAGCGGTGTTGCCGGAATGGCCCAACACCCGCCGCCAACGCATGAGCTTCTGCGTTGGCTACTCTCGGCTGAACGCTCATAACCGCAACTGCGAACAGCGACCGCGACCGCGACGGCAAACAGCGACCGCGACGGCAAACAGCAACAGCAACAGCGACTGCGAACAGCAACAGCGACAGCGACAGCGACAGCGACGGCAAACAGCGACGGCAAACAGCGACCGCAACTGCGACTGCGACTGCGACTGCGACTGCGACTGCGACTGCGACTGCGACTGCGACTGCGACTGCGACTGCGACTGCGACTGCGAACAGCAACAGCGACGACAAGCAGCAACAGCGACGGCAAACAGCAACAGCGACGGCAAACAGCAACAGCGACGGCAAACAGCAACAGCGACGGCAAACAGCAACAGCGACGGCAAACAGCAACGGCAAACAGCGACCGCGACGGCAAACAGCGACCGCGACGACAAACAGCGACCGCGACGGCAAACAACGACCGCGACGGATCAGGGCAAACAGTTTCCTTGCGAGTACGTTCGAGGCAGAGAACAGGCGTGCCCATCCAAATTGCGGCCGGGCAATCGCGCCAAGGCCAGCGGTCGATCGTCAACTGCTGAGCGCGGTCCCACCGAGAAGAGCATCGGACAGAGAGAAGCCATGAACGCATCGTGCGGAAGGACTGCTGTCGGTCGCCACAAGGCGAGGTTGAGTGTGATTGGCGCGATTCCATGAAGCCCAGTTGTGCCAAGTCGAGTGGATCGCCGCCGATTGCCGCTCACTTGGCGCACGTGTCAACGAATGACCCATCGTGCCAACGGCAGCGGATGTGCGCCAATCACTGTGGATGGCATGCGTGTTTCTACGGACGAACGGCGTGTAGCTCTTGAGCGGATAACGCAGTTGCTACTGAGAGCTTCATCAAAGCAGAGCAGCTGACAGCACAACCGATCCCTCTTCGTTGAAAACGGAAAATTTCCCCAGCGTGAGCAGCAACCGGTACGGCAATGTCGCGGCGTGTTCCGCTGATGTCCGCCGTTTCATCCTGCCAAAGCGTTTGTGCCCACGTGGTAGCGACAGAGAGGGCCCAATTCGAGCGAGCACAAGTAGTTCGTTGGGGAAATGTCGGCTCTTGGCGGGTGGACCGCACTTGACATGCGCGTACTTCATGGAGAGCATGGCGCCACAGCTTCCACCCCAACGGGTGGTTGCAACTAAGCGAGGGAATCATCAAATGACCGAACGCGTCCTTGGAAGAAGCGCGGGTGTTGTATTTAGCACCACCTTCGTCGCAGTCACTACATGCGCATGTATGGATCAGAGTCGCCGAGATGGAAGTGAACCATCGGATGTTGCTGTCGTGGAGCAAGCCGTACAAACGGCAGCTGAAGACAATGACCCA
>JBLNFG010000707.1:0-2922 GCA_050263495.1 Myxococcales bacterium
TTGGCTCCGCAATCGCCCGCCCCACCCTAACCCAGCGTGGCCGTTTTGGGTGAACGTCAGCAGGCGGGTGGACTCGCCGCCGGGTTGCGCTCTCGACTGTGTTCACCACATCAGAATGGGAAGTCGTCGTCCGCACCGCCACCATAATCAGCGTCATCGTACCCACCGCTTGCCGGAGCAGCCGGAGGGCCCGCCGACGGCGCGGCGCCGTCGAACTCGCCACGCGACGCGCCGCTCGAGCGCCCAGGGCCGCCACTCGATCCGAGAATGATGTTGTTGGCGACAATCTCGGTGCGGTAGCGCTTGTTTCCGTCCTTGTCGTCGTAGCTCGAAGTTCGCAGCGCGCCCTCAACGAACAGGCGAGAGCCTTTGCTTAGGATGCGCGAAAGTGCCTCAGCTCGGCGCCCCCAAACCGTAACGCTGTGCCACTCGGTTCGCTCCTGACGAGCGCGATTCCGATCCAGATATGACTCAGTAGTGGCAAGCCGGAGCTTCAACACGGCTTGTCCGCCAGAGGTGGTTCTCAGTTCGGGATCTGCGCCCAGGTTGCCGAACAACATCACCCGATTCAATCCTTCAGCCATTTTGAGCGCTCCTAGCCATTGTAAAAACGAAGTCCGATCCTATTTCGACGCGAGTGCCTCGCCCAGCTCGGCTACGGCCGAAACAACGCCACGCTAGGCCGCAACCGTCAAGGGTGGCTGGTAGCACGTCGCGGGGATATTCGGGGCGGCAGAAGTTGATTCAGCCAGTGCCCCATCCTTTGGCGCAGAAGACGCCCCGTCGCTAGGCGCCCCAGTACCGACCACCCGAACTATGGCTGCTTCGAACTCGGCTTCGAGCCGCAATGCTCAAGTTGCTCAAGTAGGGAGACCACCTGCTCGCGGATAGTCATCAAGGTGTTCCGCAAGCTCTCCGTACCAGCACGGACCGGCTCGGCCAATTCAGTCGAACGCTCCAGCATCGGTGCCGCAGCTTCCTCTGGATCAGCTGCGATCTCACGCAGGCGTTGACGCGCTCCAGCAATGGTGAAGCGCTGCGAATAAAGGAGTTCCTTCACTCGCAGCAGTTTCTCCACGTCTCTGCGCGAGTAGACACGCTGCCCGGAGCGCGCCTTCTGAGGTCTGATGGTCGGAAATTCTGACTCCCAATACCTCAAGACATGCGGCTCAACACCGATGAGCCCCGCGGCCTCACCGATACGGTAGTAAAGCTTGACTGGCCGATCTCCCTTTTCGCGAGGCAAAACGACGACTCCTGAATCGGCCGAGACACGGGATCCGATCCGCTACTTACCACTCAATCACGACCCATTGCGTATTCGTCGCCGGCAATTGGCGCCGTCCGCTCAACGTGCGGCATTGGCAGTGCGTCCTCGTCGTTGAGAGCAACCTTCAGCAACTGACTTGCTTTGAAGCTCAATACCCGTCGCTCTGTAATGAGTATTGGGTCGCCTGTCTGCGGGTTTCGCCCTTGGCGTTGCCGCTTGTCTCTCAACACGAAGTTGCCGAAACCAGAGATCTTGATCTTTTCACCACGACCAAGAGTCTCCTTCATTGTTTCGAACACTAGATCCACTAGGTCTGCTGCTTCTTTCTTGGAAAAGCCGCCAAGCCGATTGTAGACCGCGTGGACGATGTCAGCTTTGGTCATCCGAGCCCCCTCGGGGGAAGGCATCCCCTCGACGTCCACCCCGCTTTCACGGGGTGGAACAGTTGTGCAACGAGAACATCCTACGCAGACACGGCCAAAAGTCTATGGCGTTCGCCCAGTTCGAGGGGGTTTGGCTGTGCAACCAGTCAAACGAGCAATTGGCTGACTTGTTCGAGGCCTGATTCGCTCGAAAAGGCCACCCTCCGGTACGCGCGCCCGATGCCGAATCGGCTATTTTCGAGAGGGTTCGTAAATCTGAGCGTCTGTTTGCCCAGAGTCAGAGGGCACGCTGACAATCGACTCTTTGACCAGCAGCCATGCAGGTACCGGTAGGACAAATCTCTTCGCCCGAGCCGCGTCGGCCAGTCGCAGCTATGCCGCCCGCGCGACCTCGCCACTCTCGGTGGCACTGGTGGCTGGCGCGAAAGACTCGCGACGCGTTTGCATCTGCTCGACAAGCATTCGAATCGCCACGTACGCGTAGCCCCATGCGAAAAGACCAGCGAAGGGAATTGCGAACCAATGGCTGGTATCAATAGCAACGAACACGCTTCCGATAGACACAGCCGCCAGCACCGCTTCGACGAATGGCAGCTGAGCGCGCTGACGATAGCGCCCGCCGTTCTCGCCGCGCTTCGGGGTTCGCACAAACTCACCGGCCATTGCCCGCATGCCTTCGTAGACAGCCCTGCTGAGGTGGGGTGACAAGCCGGCACCAAGTGCAATAAGAGCCGGCATTCGTTTGATCGCTCCCCAAGCGCTTCGCCCCTGAGCGCGCTCGGCGGCAGCATAGAACGTCACAATGGATCCTGTGGCCCCACAGCACAGCGGCAAGTCAATAGCGAGCATCGTCCTAAAATCGGTTGCAGGCATCAGCCACAACGCCGGCAAGAGGAGGACGCTGAGCAGCATCATAAGCGGATAGGCAAAATGAGGCGTCATGTGGAAGAGCGCCTCTAGCCTGCGACGGTCGCCGATATCTGACTTCATGATCAGAGGCAGCAGCTTGCGCGCCGTCTGAACGGTACCTTTGGCCCATCGAAACTGTTGCGCTCGCAGCGCTGACATGTCCTCTGGCAGCTCGGACGGAGTCACGACGTCTGCGCGGTACACAAACTGCCACCCAGCAAGCTGTGCACGGTACGAGAGATCCAAGTCCTCCGTGAGCGTGTCGTGCTGCCAACCGCCTGCCGCATCAATGGCCGCTCTGCGCCAGATCCCGCCTGTTCCGGAGAAGTTGAAGAAACAACCCGTGGCAAAGCGAGCGCG
>JBLNFG010000708.1:0-3224 GCA_050263495.1 Myxococcales bacterium
CTCGAGGGGCACCGCGAGTCCGAGTATTACGTGAATTTCGTGACCGAGAATCGCACGCGCTTTGGGCTGCCCTGAGCCGACTCTGCCAGCGCCTGTTCGGCTAGCACTCGACCTACTTGCCCACTTGAACTCGGGCGCCCACGAAGCGCGGCTGGGTGTGCAGCACGCGCGCGTCGAGCACCGCCAGGAGCCGCGCGAACGGTTCCCGAAATTGCATCTTGTCCAAGGTAGCCAGCGGATCGGGTGCGTTATAGCCAACGACGGTCAGTCCAGCGCTGCGCGCGATGTAAGCGGCGCGCTGGTTGTGAAAGCGCTGAGAAATTAGCGTGAAATCGTCGAGTCCAAAGACGAGCTTGGCTCTCAAGACCGAGTCCAGAGTGCGCAGCCCAAAGGCGTCGATCACGATTCGATCTTCAGGCACGCCCAGCTCAATCAGCCATGCCTTCATCGCGGCCGGTTCGTCCTGCCCGTCGTGGTCCGCATCGCCGCTCGCAAGGACGTATTCGATCTTGCCCGCGGCATACAGCTTGGCCGCCGCTCGCACGCGATGAGTAAGGTAAAGGTTGGTGCGTCCGTCCGCGAGACGCGGAACGCAGCCGAGCAGTAAGCCGACGCGCTTCTTCGGGATCGCGTCGAGCGAATCGAACAGCAGCGCACGACTCGCAGCGGGCATGCGAACGGCATCGACGATCCAGATTGCCGCCGGAACAGCTGCCAGCAGAAGCCAGGAGCGCCAGAAGATCTTCGACTTTAGATGCGCGGACACCAACGGGGAGCTCGACTGTGTCACACCTCGACTCTTCGGCAAGTTGCGATGTCTTGCCCGGCTGCTACGAAGGGGTCGTGAACGTCTGCCTGGTCAGAAAGTATGGCTTCGAGTCAGCACATCGCCTCCCGCGAGTCCCGGAGGGTCACAAATGCGCTCGGCTTCACGGACACAGCTTTCGGATCGAAGTCAAGGTGGCAGGCAACGTTGACGAGCGCCTCGGCTGGTTTGTGGACTACGCAGAAATAGACGCTGCGTGCCGTCCGATTATCGACCGCCTGGATCATCGATTCTTGAACGAAATTCCTGGCCTCGAGAATCCGACGAGCGAGCTGCTGGCGAAATACATCTGGGACGGCCTCTCAGGAACGCTGCGCGGACTAGCTCGCGTCACGGTGATGGAGACCTGCGAGTCGCGCTGCGAATACGAAGGGCGTTGAAGCCAGCCCTCGCGCCTTATCTGCCCGACCGCCCACAGAGCCATGCCGAGTCGCCGTGTGGGCGCCCCGACGAAAACTCGATCTCACATTCGGGCTTGGATAAGAGCGTCTGCACGAAGTCGGTGTAGAGTGGTTGGGAGTAGTCCCGAGCTCCGTCAATCCGCGCGCGGATAATCCCTCGAGCGTCAATGAACCAGGTTTCAGGATAGAGCTTGGTTCCGTACTGATTACCGACGACCTTTGCCTCCGGATCGAGCAGGACCTCGAACGGAACCCCTTCTGGCAACGTCTGCTCCAGGGTTGCGCGAGCGTCCTCGGGCGTATCGTCTGTGCAGACCGACAGCAGCGTGCCGAGTTTTCGCGCCTTGAGCGTCTGCGCGAATTTGGCGATCGAGGGCATTTCCTCGAGGCACGGCTGGCACGACTTGGTCCAAAAATTCATTACGACGACTTGACCGTCACGCTGCAGATCGGAGAGCCTGATCTTGCCACCCTCGAGTCGCCCCAACTCGAAGTCTGGAGCAAGTCGATCGCGCGCCGCGTACTGTGGCCGCACCTCGCAGAGGGACGTGCACGAACGCCGAAGCTCGCCGTCCTGGACTGTTCGCACGAACGAAAACACGCCCACCGCCGCTGCGACTGCGACAAAGAGTTGACCGGCTTGAGCGAGATTCACCGTGCCTCTATTACGACATCACCGACCGGCCGCCAAACAATCAGCTCAGGCTCGTTCATCCTCCGCCTAATTTTCGCACGAGGCGCGCAGACGAGTCGTGCGGGTCGGGGTCCGGGACCAACAGGCCTCCGCTATGTCGCGCGGACGGTTCTGGCTCAGTGGGCTTGTGCCATATACTGAGCCCTTTCCAATTATTCGCGACACCACTCTCCGGTTCCGCTACTCCGTCGGATGGCCTGAATCGAAGAGGTGGTTCGGCCAGGTGTTCCGAACCCGTTTGCCGCTGTCCGAGCCATCGCGTGTCCGGTGACTGGTCCTGCCGTTCACGTCCTGCAGCAAGGACCTTGTCCGCCAAGGTGAAGTGAACATGTCGATTATTTCTTCGGTGCGCCGCATCGATCGCCGCAGCTTGTGGGGAATTGCAGCGCTGGTGGTGTTATTTGGCAACTACGCCTGCAATTCTTCCGGAGCTCCCAGGACCGCCACACAGACAGGCGTGGGCGGGTCCAACGTAGGCAAAGGGGGATCTGGGAACGTTGGGGGCCAGGTCACGGGTCGCGGCGGTATGGCCATCGACGAGAATCTCGATCAGTGGGAGCCACCCGACGTCAGCGAGAAAGACTGCAGCATCGCTGCGGGAACGGCAAAGCCAGAGGAGACCAAGTATCTGAGCACGATTGGCTGTCGCTCAGATTTCGACACCTTGGCCTCGGTCCCAGTCAGCTCGGTCGTGCCCGGCGCGCTTTCGACCAAGATCGTGCTGGACACCTCGGACGGGGACGCGCTGTATTTCCAGAACAGCAAACTTTACCCGACCCACTGGGACTTCACGACGGCCAACGTATCCACCGCTCAAGGGAAGGCCTACGTTCCGCCGCTGCTCGAGTTCAACCAGACGCAGTACTCGGCCGCGGATCGACGCTTCATTTTGGCGGCCGTCACCTATTACACAGGTCCCCAGTACTGGGCACTGGAGTTCTCGCCTTACGACACCGCGGACACCGCGATGATCGAGAAGCTATTCCGCGCCGTGAAGGAGAAGGCGTACTTCGGCGATGCGCTGCTCGTCCACGCGACGTCTGATTCCGTCGCAGCCCAAGCGGCGAAGCTTCCCGACGACATCCACGTGAAGATCACGGATCAGATCTATGCCGGCGTGGATTACCAACCGCTCACCATGGGCGAATCCTACGGCAAGTTGAACTTCGTCAACGCTTCCGAACTCAGTAAAGCCTACGTGGGTTTCAAAGACATCGTAGTGCTCGATGCCGTACCCAACGACATCTCGGTTACGGCTGGCATCATCACCGAGCAGTTCCAGACCCCGTTGTCGCACATCAAC
>JBLNFG010000709.1:0-4524 GCA_050263495.1 Myxococcales bacterium
GCGTGCGTGGGTGCCTATGCGAGGGTCATTTTGGCGCGGTCGCTCCGAGACCAACCCCGCCGCTATGAGCTCTTAATTCGGACTCGCTGTCCTGGAGCAATCCCGTGTTTTCGGCAGTATCCCGCGTTGACTTCTAGAACGTGCGCCGCCGGGCAGGGGACGGATCGCGTTTCCTCGTTGAGCACGGGTACTTGCTCGAGAATCCCGACGATGGTGCCATCCGCTGCGATGAACAGCATGTCGAGCGGGATACAGGTGTTTCGCATCCAGAAGGTGTGAACTTGTTCCGTTTGCCAGGAGAAGAGCATGCCCGACTCGGCTCCGAGCGTGGTTCGATACATCAATCCGCGCTGCTGCTCCGGTTCCGTTAGCGCGAGTTCTACGTCAATGACCGGCTGAGCTCCGCCGAGGAACCTCAGGGTGCCATGCCGAAGGGGGACGGCCACCTCCGGCGAGGGCGGGCAGTGCTGGGCAGGTTCAGCCATGGGTGGGGCAACGTCTGCCAGCGGCACCACGCAGGTCGGGGTAGGCTGCGCGAGCGGCGCGGTACGCTCCACGTTCGACTTAGGGCCCGAAAGCGGTTCGACTGGGGTGCTGTTGTCGCTGCGCTGACACCCCGCAATTGCGAGGCATCCGAGGGCAATCGATTGGAGCATTCGCGTCATGGCCCGACGGGGCATACCACGAAAAATCTGAAGTGCAGACGTACAGTTCGATTCAGATCGGGCCAATTGCCTGCAATGGGGTTATTCTTTGGCGTAATGCGCTGGCCCGTGAGTCTTCTCGCTTTCGTGTTGTGGCATCCCATTGCCTGCGGCGGCCCTTCCGCCCCCCTACCTTCGGCAAAGGCAAGGGGCGGGAGCGCTGGTGTTGGTGGATACAACTCTTCAAGCACAATCGGGGGCGGACCTTCTCGCGGTGGATCGAGCGCTCAGTCAGACTCCAACATTGGGGGCACAACAGTATCCACCTACGTTGATCCGGGCTGTCCCGAGGTCATCACACCGGAGATCTACGCGGAGTGTTCGGTCTCGGATCAGTCTACTTGTCCACCCGGAACAGGCTGTTACCCCACGATCCAATATCCGAGCGCGCCCTGTCAGCCCGAGACTTACAGCATGCTTTGCTTGCCGGCAGGCGCCGGCGAACAGTGGGACGACTGTGAGTCACTGTTGGATTGCGCCCCCGGCTTTATCTGTGTGGTGACGGGGATTGGGACCGGGTGTCAACGAGCCTGCGATCCGAATGCCCCTACGAGTACGTGTCCGAAAGGGCTGTTTTGCGAGTCCATTGACCTACAGGGGATTGGGTCATGCTACTGACATTGACGCGTTCTTTTGGTCAGCTCGTCGCAATCACGGTGATTGCCTCGTTCCCCGTCGCTGGTGGTTGTTCACGATCGAATCTCCGGGAAGTCCCAGATAGCGACGAAGCACCCGTGATCTGTGAGAACGACGCCGACTGCCGCGGTGAGGACGGCTGCAAGATCCGCGTCTGCAACTTCGGTCTATGCCAGCTTGAGCACGTTGTTACCTGCGATGATGGCGACCCGTGTACGGACGACAGCTGCAGCCCCGTTGACGGTTCCTGCACTAATCAGTGGCGCACTCCAGACGAGGATCGCGACGGCCATAATGCCGCGCTTCCTGGGACCACTCCAGGCCTGGCGAATGCCTGTGGTGACGATTGTAACGACCATTCCGCTGCTGCGTACCCTGGCGCAACCGAACGTTGCGACGGTGTGGACAACGATTGCAATGGGATCATCGACGACGCACGTAGTTATTATGGCCCCGACTTTGGGATGCCTCCGGTCACCCGCGTGTCGGTGACCACGGACAACGAGGCAACACCTGCCGGCATAGCATTTGACGGGCAAAAGTTTGGCATGACCGTGGTTGAGCGGCATGAGCGCTGGCGCGGCGTCTTTCACGCTGTTTTGGCCGACGGAACGCATGCAGTGGTGGCCGAGCCGCTTACGTTGGCTGCAAACGACAGTGTTGCGGGCCCGCTAATTTGGACTGGAAGCATCTACGGTACCGCTTGGGAAGATCGTCGAGAGCGCAGTTACGACATCTACTTCAATCGGCTGGACGCGTCTGGTAAGAAGCTCCACGCCGATCTGCGCGTGACGTACAGTGATGGGTTCTCAGTGCAGCCATCGCTCGTTTACGACGGTGCAGAGTGGTTGTTGGCGTACGCCGACGACGAAACCACCGGGAGCTTCCGGATCTTCGCGCGCAAGATCTCTCGAGACGGTGAACTCCTGGGTGAAGCCGAAGAGCTCACGCCGCTTGGCGTGGACGCTCGCCAGCCTCGCTTGATAGTCACTGAGCACGGGTTGGGGCTCTTCTACTACCTACCGAAGCTGCATCGCTTTGAGTACACGCGGCTGGATTCGGAACTCACTCCGATGGGTGAACGCATCCCTCTCAAGCTGAACGAGGATGCCGATGCAACGATTCGCTGGACCGGCGATCGATTTCTGATTGTTTGGGGCGAGAAGACCGAAACCTCGGTTGGCGCTGCGATCTGGGCGATGTCGATCGACGAGGCGGGCAACACGATCGAATCGGCCCGTACCATTACGAGCGGCGCTAGCATGGCACGAGGTCCGTTTATCGTAAGCCTGGGTGATCGCTTCGTCCTGCTCTGGTCTGACGATCGTTTTTCGCCAGGGTCATTCGAGCTCAGCATGCAGACCTTCAGCAATAACCTGCTAGCGCTAGATGAGCAGCAGATGATCACCGCGCTAGGTGCCGACAGTCTCGATCCAGTCGCAGCTCTGGGCGGCGGAACCCTTGGGATTGCATTTAGAACCCGTTTGAACGGACCATGGCAGACCTACTTTACGGCGCTTGCCTGTTGGGAACTCAAGCCTCGATAGTACGGGGGTTGGGTGACTCGGTTGGCGTTCGCTGACCTTACGTGAGCCTTCGCCGCGATGGGTGCCTTCAAGTACCGGTCGCGGGCGGGCTAGAGCGTCTGCGCAGTAGGGGAAAATACTCCCGATCCGCCTCCAGCAGATGGCGCGCGATAACATCGATCGCCAGGTACTCCATGAGCTGACCCATCGATAGCTCATTCTCTTCTGCCTTGCGTTGCAGCTGAGCCGCCTTACTCAGCAGCTCTCGATGCGCCTTCTTGTGCTGCTCCAGCATGGGGTAATTCAGATCACGCAACAGGTCTTCTTCATGCTGGAAGTGCTTCCTCACGGCGACCACGATTCTCTCGAGTCGCCGTGTCAATGCGTCCCGCTGCTGGCCGGGAACCGTTGCGACACTGAATAGCCGATTGGCGAGGTCGAACAATTCCCGGTGTTCGGCATCGATCATCGATTCGCCGCACGCGTAAAAAGGCCGCCAGGAGAGGTGGAGCACCGAGCGTGGCGTCCCAACCGGAATCTGCCCGCTATCGAATGGTCGTTCGCTAAGTACGAGCATAGAGACCCGATTGCGGCCCATGTTCTTGGCCTGGTACATTGCCTCATCACCTAGACGGAGCAGCTCGTCTGCGTCAGCTGCGTGATCGGGATAGAGTGCGATCCCAATGCTGGCGGAGATGTCGAGCGTTGTGCCAGCCGCGGACACAAACGGTCTGGCGAGACTCTCGCGAATTCTCTCCGCGACCGTCATGGCGTGGTCAGGTTGTACGAGATCTGGCAGTAGGACTACGAACTCGTCACCACCTAGGCGAGCCGCGGTATCCGAATCGCGTAAGCAACACTGGATCCGATCCGCCACCTGGCATAGCAGCCAGTCGCCCATTTGATGTCCAAAGGTGTCGTTGACTGGTTTGAACCGATCGAGATCGATGAAGAGAATGGCGAGCTTCGAGCAATCGCGTCGCGCGCGCAACACCGATTGGAGCAGGCGATCTTGCAACAAACGTCGATTGGGAAGTCGCGTCAAGCCGTCAAGGAACGCCAATTCGCGAATGGCGCGCTCGGACTCCAATCTTTCGGTAACATTGCGTGAAACACCTAGGACACTGGTGAGCCGTCCATACTCGTCAGCGTGGAGTGTCGCCACGACCTCGGTATGAATGATGTGCCCATCCCGGTGAGGCTGATCGAGCTGCAACACGCGGGTGACCTGCTCTCGATCCCCCGCTTGGAGCCGGGCTGCCGCGGTGGACAAGGCCTCCTCGACTCGTTGCAGGGACTCAGTGGTTAGCGCTGCTTCAATTGGCTGAGCGATCACCTCTTCGGAGGTGTAGCCGCGCAGCGCAAGAATGGAGGGACTAACGTAGGTGAATCTCCTGCGGACGACGTCGAGGGTCCAAATCACGTCCCCCGAATTTTCGGCGATGAAGCGGAACCTACCCTCGCTTTTCTCGAGGGCCTCGACGGCGCGCTCTCGCGCGATGACGGCGCGTTTGAGTCGGTCATTTCCCGTTTCGAGCTCCAGTGTGCGCTCTTCAACCAATTGTTCGAGATGCTCGCGATGCTGCTCGAGCTCGGACTCTGCGGACTTCCCTGCGGTTATGTCGACGAGTGCAACGACCAGCGAGAGCGGCTCCAAC
>JBLNFG010000710.1:0-12021 GCA_050263495.1 Myxococcales bacterium
TCGCGTGATCAGCCGCGTAGCGACGGTCCGAAGAACCCACGTCGACGGAATCGCGCTACTCAGGGCAGTCGGATCCGTAGCAGACGCCGCGGATCGGGAAATACTCCTACCGCTCCCGCGCTATTCCGTCGCATAAAATCCGGTTTGCTGTGCCCCGCCCAACGATTTGTCTGAACCTGATCGTCAAGAACGAACTCCAAGTGCTGCCACGTTGCCTGGCGTCGATCGATCGCTTCATCGACACCTGGCTGATTGTCGACACTGGCTCGTCCGACGGCACTCAACAACTCATTCTTCGTTACTTCGAAGCCAAGGGCATGCGTGGAGAGCTCGTCGAACGACCCTGGCGTGACTTTGCTCACAATCGCACGGAAGCGTTACACCTGGCGGCGCGCAGGGCCGACTATGTCTGGATCATCGACGCCGACGAGGAGCTAACGTACCCCGAGGGTTTCACTCTGCCAGTGCTCGACTCCGACGCGTACCAGATTCTGCATCGCGGCCATCGCTCGAGCACCGCGTTTTATCGAACACAAATCGTTCGGAGTTCGCTTCCGTTCCGATACCAAGGGGTATTGCACGAAGTGATACTGTGCGACGCGCCGCATTCCACGAGTCGGCTACCGGCGGAAGTGGTGTCGGTTGGACATTTCGACGGCGCGCGTAATCAAGATCCACTGGCAAAGTATCGGGCTGACGCCGCGGTGCTGAAACGCGCGCTCGAGGCCGAGCCCGACAACGCGCGTTACGCGTTCTATCTGGCGCAAAGCTATCGTGATGCGGGTCAACTTCCTGACGCGGTCGCGACGTACGAACGTCGAGTAGCGATGGGCGGTTGGATCGAGGAGCAGTGGTATGCCGCTTATCAGCTCGGCGTGTTGCAGGAGCGTCTGGGACATGAGGCACTCGCCGTAGACGCGTACCTGCGGGCCTTCGATCTTAGGCCCGTGCGCGCCGAGCCGCTGTACGAGTTGGCGCGTTTCTACCGGGAGCGTTCCAAGTTTGCGCTCGGACATCTGTTTGCCAAGCGCGCGCTCGAGATCCAGCGACCCGACGACATTCTCTTCCTTGACGACTCGATCTACGCCTGGCGCATTCTGGACGAGTTCTCAATCTGCGCGTACTACGTTGGTGACAAGGAGCAAGGACGGCGCGTGGTCGAGCGCCTCTTGGGTGAAGGGAAGCTCCCGAAGGAACACCGTGCGCGCGTGGAGAAGAACCGAGAGTTCCTCATGCAGACCTGAAGCTCGAGCGCAAACGACGTTGCGCGTCGCTCAATCGGTCGCGACGGACAGTTCGTGAGATTGCGCGTCGCTCAATCGGCGTCGCCCAGCCCCAAGTGCAGGCGCGCGTCGAGGGCGGAATGTTTCGGCACGTCGGCCTCTACTTGCGCGCGTCGAACTCGAGGTGCGTCGCCTCGAACGGATTGTGAGCGCGGAATCGCGCCAGGAACGCTTCGTTATCCGCGATTGACTCGTCGTACTCGCGCACGTTACCGCGCGGCGTACTGTACTCGAGGTAGAGGTTGTCGTCCGTGGAAAGCAAGTCGTTGACCGAGTACTTGGTGCTGTTGCGGTAGTCGTCGATCAATCGATCGATCCCCTCGGGGGTCAGCAAGCGACCATTGAGCACGGAATGGAGTCCATGGTCGAATACCGAAAGAGTATCCCTGAGTCGCTCGGCCGCGTGCAGGCGATCGATGGCTTCGCTGCTCGGCATGCAGTCTTGCTTACAGGCAACCAAGATCCCCTGCTTGCCGAGGAAATAGAGCCAAATTCGCGGGAATCGCTGGCGCAAGGTCACCAAGATGCTGATGACGTCGCGATGATTCAGTCGATGCAGCTGAATCCACTGCTGCAAGACCCCACGCTCGGTCAAGCGCGGTTCGACCAGGGCGTAGAACTCGTCGTTGTAAAGGTTCGCCGCGCCAGCGAACCAGATGCTGGACAGCTCAATGCCAATGACGTCGTAGCGCTCGCGGTCCAGAAGCAGAAAATTGCGTCCGTCAGTCACGTGCACGTGAACGTTCGGTCGGTGGATCACGCCGTGATTGATCGCGGCAAAGTGCCGATCGGCGAGGCTTATGATGTCCCCGCTTAGTTCCGCAACTACCACGTGACGGAATCCCGCTTCGTCGAGGACGCGCGTCGTCGTTCCAGTGCCGAAGCCAATGACGAGCGCCCGATCGCGCTGCGCCGTGTGCAGCAGTGGGGCGATGGCAAACGAGGTTTGGGCCATCATCTCGCCGGAGCTGTCGAGCCGATTGTTTCCCTGAAACTTGCCGTTGGTGAGCAGTGTTTTGACCGGGTTTCGCGACGACTCATACGTGATGGCGACGGCCGTCAGGCCCCCGTCGAGGCTCTCCGCATGGTCGATCACCCGCCCGTAGTACTGCGGCTTGAAATAGACGTTTCCGCCCGCGGAGAGTCGGGTCAGATCGAACTCAGGCGGCTGTACCAACAGCACGACCAGGGTTGTGGCAACCAGGCCGAACCAGCGCCGTCGCTGTAGGACTTCGACCACCGAGAGCGCAAGGAATGCCAGTCCGAGGCACACCAACGTGAGCAGTCCGAGGGTGCGGTGTGAGCCGAGCCGCGGCAGCGCGACGAAGCCGACCACGAGCGCTCCGAGGATGTTGCCCACGGTGTTCAGGGCCGAGGCTCGCCCCAGGGCCTGGATGCGGGCGTGGGGCCAGCCATGGCCGATCGCCTCCATCGCGATCGGGAATTGTGCACCAATGCAGACAGCGGCCGGCAGCATCACCGACAGACACACGATGAAACGAACGAACTCGCGCGCCGCAAACCCAAGCGTGTACGGCCAGCGGCCGAAACTAGCGAAATAGGCTGGCAAATAGTCCCAAAACTGACTCGCAATGAGGAGCATCGCTGCGAGCAGGAGCTGGCAAAGCAGCAGCGCCTGAGGCAGACGCGCCATGGGCGGCAGCCACTTGCGTCCGAGACCCGAACCCAAGCTCAGGCCGATCAAGAACGCGAACAGCATCAAGCTGAATGCATACGCGCTGGTACCGGCCACGGTCGCCAGCAAATGGGTGAAGGTGGTCTCGAGTCCGAAGGTGACGAACCCGCCGATGGTCAGTTGGATCGTAGCGATCCACGCAACGCGACGCGCCAGAGCATCAGCCGAGCCAGCATGCAACGGCGCTCGGCCGTCAATGGTTCGGTCGTCAATGGTTCGGCCGTCAATGGTGCGATCGGTGGCCGGCGTTTCCTCGGCGCGGCGCGCCTCGACGTGGTTCGGCGATGTGTTCGGGGCTACATCCGCGGCTGGTTTTCGCGCCCAACTGGCGGCAGCGATCGCGAACACGGCCACGAGCACGTTGGTACACACGGCAAGCAGGAGCGAGCTGCTAATGCCCAAGCTGGGCAAGATGAGATAGCCCGTCAAGCTCGCGCCCACTGCCGCGCCGAGGGTGTTGGCCGTGTACAAGAGGCCTGCCGAATTGCCCAGGTTGTTCTTCTCGTCGAGGAACTGGCGCGTGAGCAGCGGCAAGGTGAGCCCCATCAACCAGGTCGGTGGAACCAGCACCAACGCGCCGAGGCCTAGCTGCAGACCAACGAGCCAGGGCTCACTCGGGTCATTCCCTTGCGCGATGGTGACGTAAGCCCAACGCGCCAACCGCAACGTCCAGGGGGCAAGGGCGCAAATGGCGGCGATGCCGAGCTCAGCGAGCGCGTACCCAAGAACGGGTCTGGCGAGCGTCGCTGCCCAACGACCACCGAGCCACGAACCTAGGGCGAGGCCTCCCATATACGTTGCTAACACGATCGTGCTGGCGTGTGAGGTGCTACCGAAGGTGAGCGCGAGTCCCTTGGCAAACACGACTTGGTACACGAGCGCAGCCATTCCCGAGAAGAAGAATACGATCGTGAGCAAGAAGCGGACGCGCTTGAGCGCCGGGGCTGGCACTGCTTCGCGCTCCACGGGTTCCTTCGCCACGAGCGCGACTTGAGCCGGCACGAAGGGGCGAAGCCGGAGAACGGCGTAAACCACAGTGACGATCAACAGCGCTAAGGTGACGGCGAGCAGCGAATAGCGTCCCGCGAGTAGCTCGAGGGCCAGCACCGATCCCGCGATCGTCCAGAGGGTAAACCGGCTCGAGCGTGCGAGTCGATCGCTCCACGTCGAAACCACGAAGGCGCCGGCGACCGCGACGGGCAGACAAACCAATCCAACCCGTGGAACTGCTGCTGCGTGGGCGCTTCCTGCGATCGCTGAGGCGGTGGGTAATGGAAGCACGCCGTGGACAGGGCCGGTCAGCGGCACCAAAAGAGTTAGCCCCGCAGCCACGAGGAGTGCGAAGCCCATGGTGCGAATCACACGCTGTTGAGCGTTGATTGCGTCGAGTTCGAACACAAGGAAAAGCAGCGCGGCATTCGCGCATGCGATGAAGGCGGTAACACACTCCGTCGCGAACAAGGACGCGCCGACGCCGAGCAGATCAGCGCCCGGTTCGAACAGCGCCGTTGGCAGGCGAGTGTCCAGGGTATTCGGTCCGAGCACGAGCGTGAGCGCTTCCCAAGCCAGACCTGTCGTCGCGAGCAACACCGGTAAGGTGCTCAAGGTAAGCCGACGCTGCCAACCGCTGGGCTTGCCGCGCCACGCACCCCAACCCAGGTAAGCGAGCGAGCCAATCACAGCACCGAGCAACTCCGCGCGTGGCACGCCCTCCGCTACGAATACCGACCAATCGAACACGTGCACGCACGACAACAGCAATGAGACGACAGCGAGCGGCAGTAGCGTCGAAAGCGCGACGCGGATTGGAGCCTGGGCGACCGGGCTAGGATCGACCGTTGGAGCGAACTTCGGCGCAGACATCGCGCGCGACTATGCCATCAACCTGCATCGTCGTGGGAAGCACGATGTCCCGCCGGTGGACCTGTCAGCCGCTCAGTTGCCGCGATCCGCTGCCATGAGCGGCCGCGTGCAGTCGCGGCATTGCCCAGGATCCGGCGCCAAGTTTGTCCAAATTCGGACGTCCACATTGCCAAGCTGCCACGCGGTCCCCAATACTTGCCGCGCAATGGTCAGTAATTGGCACCCCGAAGGGGCGCGCGACTTCATCAACATCGAGGCGCTCGACGTCGAATGCATCATCGGTTTGTATGAACACGAGCGGACGACCCCGCAGCGACTCGTGGTGGAAGTGTCCATGGCTCTCGACGTGGAGCGAGCTGCAGAATCTGAGCGTTTGGACGCTACCGTCGACTACGAGTGGGTTTCGACACAGATCGCGTTTCTCCTGAAGGTTGGTCGTTTCCGACTGCTCGAGACCGCCGCATTGACGATTTGCCGCGCCCTACTGCTGCCAGCGGTCGAGGGCGAGGCGCGTGGAAACATTCAAGCGGTGAATATCGTCGTGCGCAAACCCGGGGCGCTCCTTGGTCGAGGTGTGCCGCATCTACGCATGGTACGCGAAGCCCGCGACGTTCAAACCGCCCATGAAGCGAAACCCTTCGGCACTGTGGACATCATTCACGAAACCCCTGACGTCGGGTTCTATCGCCTCAACGTCCTGCCCGAGCGGGAGATCGAGCTGCATGTGCACCACCGAATGGAAGAATCGGAGCTGGTGCTATCCTCCGGACTGCATTGCCAGGGGGAACCCGCCGCTCGCGGGACGGTAAGGCAATGGCCGCGGGGACTAGCGCACCACTACTACAACCCAACTCAGCAGGTTCAGTCGCTCCTCTGCATCGACCGTCCACCTTTTCACGAGTCAGACGAGATCCCGATTGCGGGCACAGCCGCTGCCTTCGCGGCGGAGCGCGTCTGGGATCTTTGAGCCCGCATTTTGCCGATACGGGGCCCACCATGCGCCGCTTCAGGTGGCGACTCGCGATGACTCGCAATGTACAGCGGGCCGTGTGCGTGATACGTCGCCTTCAATTGGCGACGTGCGTCGCGGACTCGGTGTGCTCGACCGGAGGGATGCTGTTGTTCGTGGCGCTCGAGGGCGGGGTGTTTGCCAGCCGTTCTGAGTCGGCTCGCGCAGCAGCACCGATTGCACGCGCGCTGGTCGGCGTCGCGGGACCACGCTCCGTTTCACTGGCCGTGGCTGACGGCCCGCTATTGTGCGCGTCGTCGTGCCTTGCCTCCGCGTCCGCTTCAGCCTCTGGATCGACGGGGGTTTCCGCTTCAGCGCGAGTGGCACTGGCGGAGGAATTGTCGGTGCGTCGCGCCACACGGTTGCGTTGCATGCGCGGTGGTTCACCGGGGCCCGCGTAGTCCACCCAGTAGGCGTCGTGATCCCTTACGTCGAGGTGCACGAACGTCGAGTTCGGGTAGTAGCCGACGCCGACGTTGTCGAACGTCCGCACGTAATCGCGAATGGCCGCATTCGGAACGCCCAGCACATGGAAATCGCAGGCGCGACCGAGCGGATGCTTGGACTCCGAGACGAAGGACGTCGTGCGGTAGCCGCTGACGACGCGCACGACTCGGCCCCCGAAGGCTTCACTCACGCGCGCCAACAGCGTGAGTAAGCGCCGGTCCATGACGAAGTCAGTTCGCGGCCAAGCGAGCAGTCGTGACAACGCCGTGGCAGCCTTGGGCATCAGTTTGCCGTTCTTCGAGAGCAGCTGGCCCTGCCACTCGCCGTGATGGCCCATGACGCGGACCCAACCGCGGCGGGTGGGCCGCGCCAGGTACTGGCTGTAGCTTGCAGATTTGCCCGGCTGCCGCTTGGCTGCGCCTGAGCGGGGATCACGCCCTCGCACGGAGGAATAGCCTGGATCTTCGTCGGTAGGAATCGCGAGCCGCTGCCCAAGCTGAAGCTTTTCAGACTTCTTCAGATCGTTGGCGGCGCAGAGGTCATCGACATCAACCCGGTAACGCTTCGCAATCTTTGCCAGCGTTTGTCCGGGTTGCACCACGTGTTCTTGGGGCTCATTGGGCGCCGCCATGGCGACGCTGCTGCACAATAGGCAGACGGCGAGGATGCGATTGGTCAGACCCATGGGTGCCCCAACCATGACCGCCGGACACGATCCAGGCCAAAGAAAGCGGCTATCGGCCAGATGTTCAGGCGCCTTGCGCGAGTCACTCCTGCGACACCGTTCGAAGTTTTTATCCGCCCGAGAATGAAGGGCAGAAAACATTTCGGTTCGAGCTGGCTAGTTATGGCTCGGCCCTCGCCAGCTCTTGCTCGAGCGCCAAGATCTCCCCTTCAAGTGTCTCCCACTGCTGGATTGCCGCATCCAATGCCTCGCGGGTGCGTTGCTGATCGGCCTGCACTTCGGCAACACTCGCCGCGTTACCTGCATCGAAAAATCCAGGTTCCGCATAACGTGCCTCCAGTTCCGTTGCGCGTTGCTCGAGGCGCTCCACCTCGGCGAGGGCTGCATCGCGGCGCTGGGGGAGCGCCTTCAGCCGGTTGCGTTTGCGCTTCAGTTCATCGCGTTGCCGATTCAGTTCAAGGTTTGGGCTGGCGTCGACGGCGGCTTGCTCCTTGGCTTTGGCAAGCACCGCGTCCGCGTCCAAGTGATCGTCGCCGCACTGGCCCAGGTACTCATCGAAAGTTCCCGGAAAGTCACGGTACCCCACCGGGAGTAGCTCGATGATGCGCGTCGCCACCTGCGAGACGAACCAGCGATCGTGCGATACCACAATCACAGTGCCTTCGAATTGCTGTAGGGAGGTGACCAACATCTCGATCGCTTCGAAATCGAGATGGTTGGTTGGTTCGTCCAAGACCAGAACATTGGGCTGTTCAATCGCGAGCCGCGCGAACACCAGTCGCGCGGATTCGCCCCCCGAGAGCGCGCCAATCTTTTTCTTGACGTCATCGCCAGAGAACAGCACCTGGCCCAGTTGTCCTCGAACCCAAGACTCAGGCTGCGTCGCCGCGAACTGCCATAGCCATTCGAGCAAGGTCCTCTCGGGATTGCCGAGCGCCTCCGCATGATCCTGCGCAAAGTAGCTGACCCTGGCCTCGTGACCCCAAGTGATGTCGCCCTGATCCTGCTTTAGCGTCCCCACCGCACACTTCAACAGCGTCGATTTCCCAATCCCGTTGGGTCCGATGATGGCCACCCGCTCGTTGCGTCGGACCATGAACGAGACGTCGTTCAGGACCTGCTGAGTTCCGTAACTCTTCGCCAGGTGTTCGATGTTCAGAACGTCCTTACCACTCTGACGCGCGGGCACGAAGTTGAAGTGTGGGTAACGTCGCGAGCTCCGCCCCAATTCCTGGATTTCGATGCGTTCGATTTGTTTGACGCGGCTCTGGGCTTGGCGTGCTTTGGTCGCTTTGGCACGGAAGCGTTCGATGAACGCCATCTTGTCCGCGACCACTTTCTCCTGTTTCGCGATCTGGGCCTCTTGCTGTTCGCGAAACGCGCGCTTCTGCTCCACGTGTTCCGAGTAGTTGCCCACGTATTCGGTGATCGTATCGTAATCAACGTCGAGCACCCGACTCACCACGTGGTCGAGGAAACGGCGATCGTGCGAGATGATCACCGCGCACCCGCGATACTCGGCTAGAAACTTCTCGAGCCAACGTATGGAGAGGATGTCCAGGTGGTTCGTCGGCTCGTCGAGCAGGAGAATATCCGGGCGAGACAGCAAGACCTGTGCCAGCAATACGCGCAACTTGAAGCCGCCCGAGAGGGTCCCTAGATTGCGTTCTTGGACTGAGGTCTCGATGCCAAGGCCCGCCAACACCTGGCTCGCGCGTGAACGCAGCGCGTACCCCTCGTGAGTACGGATCAATTCGTCGAGGGCTGTGATTCGCTCGGGATCGGCAGACGCCCCGAGCTCAAGACTGCGGATCTCTTCGAGTGCCTTCCAAACGAGCTCATCGCCCATCATCGCGACGTCAACGATGCGTTGCGAATCCTCGACGAAACGATCTTGTCGCAAAACCCCGAAGCGCGCCTCCTTGGGGTAAGAAATGTTTCCGTCCGTCGGCGGCTCGTCGCCGGCCAGCACCCGCAAAAGCGTAGTCTTTCCGCTTCCGTTTGCACCCACGAGGCCGTAGCGCACGCCAGTTCTGAGCTCGAGCGACGCGTTGGCGAACAGCGTGCGGGGACCGTAGGATTTCGAAACTTGGCTCAACGTAAGCATGGCAATTGCACTGCGAGGGTCGTGGGCTTGAGGGCGCGAGGGCGCGTCTTTGGCGGGCGGAGTTGCGCGAGGGCGCGTCTTGGCGGGCGGAGTCTGGCGTAAAACTGCTGCCTTTCAACACGCGGCGCGAGCAATCGCCAATTTCACGCGAAAATCCCCAACTCTCGCGGTGCGGGAACGCCGCAGCCCTGACGTGGTGCGCCGCCAACCTACAAGTTCTCGAATGCAAAATGGGTGCTCAGCGGCGGGTGTTGAGCGGGTGAAGAAGATCTATTTTTGAGCCGCGATATCCACAAAAAAGCCCTTGACGATCGTGACAAAGAAATCATACCTTGAAGCATAGGTCGTGAGCCAAAATCCTCACAGCGACCGAACGCCGACGGCGATAGGCCGTTACTTTGCAATCAAGCGGTGACAGCTGTGGATGGAGGCTACGGCCTGGAAACACAACAAAGGAGGTAGTTCTGCAGACTGCAGTGTGACCCATGGCGCCCCGGGCACCAATCAGTCGCAGTCCTTCCAAGTGTGGAAAATCGGAGAGTCAGCAAACAACCCCAATCCGTATAAGCACGGTCAAGCCGTGAACTAGCCCACTGATTTCAATCAATAGGGCAGCAATAGTCAGGCGGGAGTCGACGGTTACCTCGAGGGACCGGCGTACTTCCCGCCTAGACTCTTTTTGTGCTATCGCGGAGCCTAGCATTTGGGAGTGCTGAATGAAGCACTCGTTGTACACGTTATGGTAAGTCAGCGATGGATTTGAAGCTCCTGCAGGCACTCGGCACTGCACTCTTCATTGGGGCCCTGGTTGGGACGGAGCGAACGAAGCATCAAAAGAGCGAGCAGGCGGGGTTTGCTGGTCTGCGAACATTCATCCTGTTTGCCGAGCTCGGAGCGGTGCTTGGATGGCTGTCGCTGCGGCTCTCTTCTCCGGCGTTGTTCACAGCCGGGCTCGTCTGCGTCACCATCGTGGTTGCAGCGGCGTACGTGGTCGAGAAGCGCAACCCGGAGGACTCGGTAGGGACGACCACCGAGATATCCGCCATTCTTGTCTACGTCCTCGGTGGGCTTTCGATGACGGGCTACGCGCCGCTAGCGGTCGCATTGGGAATCGCGACAGCGGCGTTGCTTGCGACGAAAGAAACCCTGCACCAGGGCGTGCGGCGCATCAATCACGCCGAGCTCTTGGCGGCGCTTCGCCTCCTCTTCGCGTCGTTCATCGTACTACCCCTGCTGCCTCGCCACCCGATCGATCCCTGGGGTGCCCTCAACCCTTACAAGCTCTGGCTTCTTGTCATCCTGATCTCGGCGTTGTCGATGGTCGGTTACGTCGCCGTGCGCGCCATGGGTGCGGCCCGAGGCGTGCTTGTAACGGGCTTTTTCGGCGGAATCGTCTCCTCTACCGCCGCCACCCTGACCTTTGCACGGCAGAGCCGGGAGACCCCTGACTCTGGGTTTGCCTTGGTGGCTGGCACGCTCATTTCCTGGACCGTGATGTTTTTGCGCGTCGTGGTACTGGTTGCCGTGTTGCGATGGTCGCTCCTAGGTTCGATTCTTGCTCCAGTGGCGGTCCTAGGCGTTGTCGGCAGCGGTTTCTGCTTCTTGGCACTCCGTCGCGCCCATGGAGAATTCGGGACTGCTGCACTTTTGCCCCGAGAGGCGAGCTTCCGTAACCCCTTCAAACTGTTGTCGGCAGTCAAATTCGCGCTGGTGTTTGCCGTCGTGCTGTTGGCGGCAAAACTTGTGCTCAAGTTCGCACCAGGTGCTGGAATCTACTGGCTCTCGGCGATCGCCGGCATAACGGATGTGGACGCCATTGTGCTCAGTATTTCGGAGTTAGCGCGTGAAGGGTCGAAGTCGAACCTGGTCTTAGCACGCTCGATTCTGATCGCGGTGATCGCCAATACTCTGGGCAAGTTCGCCCTAGCCGCGTTTCTGGGCACCCCGCGCTTGGCGCGACTGCTCGCGCCAGCAACGGCCGCGATGGTGGGGATGGCGTTGGCAATGTTGCCCCTGATCAGGTGAGCAATGAACCTGATCCTGATTGACCCCGACGAGATCACGCAAGGGACGGTGTTGCTCGCGATGAAGAGGGCGACGAAGGCGATAGCGTTGGCAACCCGCCCTCGGTCGAGGAAGCGATGAACCTGATCCTGATTGACCCTGACGAGATCTCGCCTGAAGGGACGGTGTCCCTCGCTGATCGACGCGCTCAGCACCTGCGAGAGGTGATTGACGTTCAAGTGGGCCAGGAACTCCGAGCGGGCGTGGTTCGTGGACCTCGCGCTGCGGCGTGCGTGCTGAGTCTTGGGCCCCCGATCGTTCTCGGGTTGACGTTGGGTGGTGAGGTGGAAATCCCGAGTGTTGATTTGGTTCTCGCGCTGCCGAGGCCCAAAGCTCTATCGCGCATCGTCCAAGCCGCGGCGTCGTTTGGCGTGCGACGGATCGACATCATCAATACCTGGCGCGTCGACGCTAGTTACTTCGCGAGCCCGAAGCTGAGCACCGAGGCACTTGCCTTGGACGCGCGACTAGGCTGTGAACAGGGACAGATCACCTATGTCCCGGAGGTTTCGATCCACCGTCTGTTCGTGCCGTACGTTGAGCAGGTATTGGGGCCGCGGCTGCAACAAGAGCCAGGACGCCGTCTCGTGGTCGCCCATCCCCACGCGGCCGTTGCGGTTGAAGCGGTGCTTGCGCCTGGGTGGAAGCTGCCCACGGCGATTGCCATCGGTCCCGACGGCGGTTTCGTCGAACGCGAGCTCGCGTCGCTCGAATCCATTGGGGGGAGCATCGCGCATTTTGGCTCAGCGATCCTGCGCTCCGAATCCGCCGTGGTGGCAATCCTGTCCCAACTCGATCTGCTTCGACGTCTCGTTCGGCAAGGGGACCAATGACTGCCGCGTCGCACGCTCATCGCGGCAAAGTGAC
>JBLNFG010000711.1:0-8885 GCA_050263495.1 Myxococcales bacterium
GCGTTTGAGGACGACATCGAGCCGCGAGCTCAAGTGCCGTGTTACGACGACACCGCCTCCACTTCTGATCGCGCCGCAGCGAGGCGGGCGCGTTCGGTCACCATCGTGCGCTTGGACAGCGGAGAAATCATTCGAACCTTCCGGCGCTCCGCAAGTGACGCGCCAGCAAGCATCGCTGGACGGGTCACGCTCGCCCCCCTGGATAGCCCAATTATGGGGCAGCCCGTTGCCTACCCGGGCTGGACCGGTGCGATAGCGGATCGGGCGTACGTCGGTGACCGCGACGGCACATTATGGCGAATGGATCTCGCGTCCCATCGTCCTTCGGACTGGTCGGTCAAGCTATTCTTCGATGCTTATCACGGCAGCACGAACGTTCACGCGGGCCAGCCAATTGCGACAACGCCGATTGTGTCGACGAACGAAGACGGCCAAGTGGTTGTACTGTTTTCGACAGGAAGCCAAGAAGATCTCGTGGGTACAGCGCAGACGGTAAACTACGTGTACTCGGTGCGTGAGGCACCAACCACCGGCGCCACGGCGCCCATGGTGCCAAAGGTGAACTGGTTCCGCCAGTTCACGGCTGGTACGCGCGCGGCAGGGCCCATGACACTCTTTTCTTCCGTGGTCTATTTCTCCACCTATTCACCGCCGACGAGCTCGTACGGGTGCGACGCTGGCAGCAGCAGCATCTGGGGAATGCACTTCGTTAGCCCCGAAGACAGTCTGAATCTCGGGAAGGGCGGTAAGGCAGCGCTGCCCGAAGCTGGCAACTCGAGCTCGAGCAAGCGCGTTCAAGAACTCACTTCCGACGGCACCTTGATCGCAGCGGGTTCGACCATCTTTGGTGTTGGCGTGGCCCAGCTGCAGGGCTGCTACACCACGACGGAGGTCTCCGATCCTTATCTGGGCATGAAGTACGACCGCATCGACAGCGGAAGCCTTGGTAAGTACCAGCTTGTCGTGCAGACCGGCAAGGCTGGCACTTCCTCGGCGCAGGGTTCGACCAATTACGCAACGATTGACTTGCCGCAACCCGATACCAGCCCCCGTATTAGCGCGTGGGCTCTGGTGATGGAATGACCGCGCGAAGAGAGCCCGGGACTGGCCTGCGGTTGCTCCTGGCAATAGTCGTAGCCATGAGCGCGGGCTGTCGACGCGAGCCGTCCCTTGACGACAAGACGCACAGCGCTGCGGCAAGCGCTTCTGCTTCGCCGCTGCCCATCGACCGTCTGCTTCCAGGTGAACTTGGTGCTAGTTCAGAACTCGTATTCGGCTTTCCCGTGCCCGTGGGGATGTCGGTGGAGCGGGTATTTCATGACGCCGCACATCTCGTAGGCGAGGTTGCCGTCTCGGGATTGGTCGACTACATCCGCAAGCACGCGCAAGTCGGAACTGCAGAGCTCACAGGAACCATGATGCGTTTCGATCAGGTGCGAATCCCCCGCCAACCGCCGGACCAGGTGTATCGATTCGATCTGGTTCAGCAGGCACGTCAGGTTCGACTGGTGATCAAGAACGTTACTCCCCCGCCAACTCAATCGGGCCTCACGGAGGAGGAACGCTGGCGCCAAGCAGGACTCAGACCCGATGGCGAACCACTGGACGTTTCCAGATTGCGTTGAGAACTCCTTGACGATACGCCCCTTGCCAGCATCGCCAATTCGGACGAAAGTACCCATCTCGAGGTATTCATGGTCACAGCATTCGTGCTCCTCAACGTCGTCCGCGACCGGATTGTTGCCGTCGCGGACGCTCTGGCCAGTCTTCCACACGTCAGTGAGGTCTATTCGGTGAGCGGCAGGTACGATCTGCTCGCTGTCGTCCGAGTGCCGGAGGTGGACGATCTATCCAGGGTTGTGACAGAGGAAATGCTGATTGTTCAGGGGATCAGTCACTCGGAGACCATGCTCGCGTTTCGAGCGTACTCGCGTTTCGATCTCGAACGTCTGTTCTCGATAGGAGGCGACGAAACGTAGTCGCCTGAAGACGTTTGTTACTTCGTTCTACTTCGTTCTACTTCGTTCTACTTCGTAAACGCGTCACGCCGCGACTCGTCATTCATGCGCATTGCCTCGAGCAGAAGATGGCTCGTTGGTTTCCGCACGAAATGACCAACCACCTCTGATTTGGGTTCGAAGGAGTATTTTCCGCGCGTCCAGATCACGACTTCGCGGAATGCCGTCAACGGTTCAATCCTCCCCTTGCCCAGAAACGTGTCAACGACCGCGCCTTCCTCGACAACGATCTCCACACTCAGACGACCATCTGCTCGTACCCGTACCACGCCCGTCCGTCGCTCCATTTCCAGCATGGTCAGCAGCGTGGCAATTGATATCTGCGCCACGTCACCAGAAAGGGCACTGCCGCCCCCCAAGGGCGATTCCTGAAAGATGCTATCGCGCTTGGCTCGCAGACGCTGTGCCATCCCCATGAGGGCATCGACCTGTGCGATCACTTCTTCGTGACGAAAAGGGGCCGGTAGGAATACGTCTGCACCGAGACTAAGTCCCTCCAGGCGTGCTTGAACATCGTCTTGTTGCGAGATCAGCACGATTGGCGTCGTCGCAAGACGTCTCTCGGCCCGGAGACGCCGGGTGAGCCAAAAGCCGTCGATGTCTGGCAATGTCACGTCCACAAGGACGAGATCGGGCGCTGTCTCCTGCGCGCGGTCATACCCCTGGCGGGCGGTGGCGGCCGTATCGGTGTCGTACGAGGCATCGGATAGAAACCGTTTGACGAGCGTCGCAACCCACTCGTCCGCTTCGACGATAAGAACGCGTCCTCTGGCCACTTTTTGTCAGCATAGCAGCTCACCACATCACAATCCTATGATTTCGCGGTGGAAAATCGAAACCGGATCGGGGCTTGCCGGTCGCCTGGAATTGATGATAGGAAGCGCCGTGACAGCTCAATCCCTGAAGCGTAGTCCTCTATACGAGATCCAGAAGCATCTAGGCGCCCGATTCGTTCCTTTCGCCGGGTGGGAGATGCCGGTCCAATTCAAGGGCATCGTCCAAGAGCATCACGCTGTTCGTCAACACGTCGGCCTATTCGACGTCACTCACATGGGGCGGTTGCGGGTGCAAGGCCCGAATGCGCTCTCGGCAGTCGATCGCTTGGTCACGAATTCGCTGAGTCGTACCCCCGATGGCCGTGCGGTGTACGGATGCTGCTGCAACGACGCGGGCGGTATCTTGGATGATCTGATTTGTTATCGCGAATCCGTTTCGAGCATCTTCATTATCTGCAATGCGTCAAATCGCGACAAAATTCGCAGCCACATTGGGTCGAACCTCGGCACGAACGTCGCTTTGACTGACGTGAGCACTGAAACTGCTCTGCTAGCATTGCAGGGACCCGAGGCATTCGAGCTGCTGGCACAAGTGGGCGCCGCATGGGCAAAGGACCTACCGCGAATGGGCTTTGCGCAAGGTCCCATCGCGGGCCACACCGCCACGGTTGCCAAGACCGGCTACACGGGAGAACTCGGGGTCGAGATCGTGTGCCAACGCAACCAGCTCGAAGCTTTGTACAGCTCCTTGCTCGATGCTGGTCGGGCTTATGGCATCGAGCCCGCCGGTTTGGGCGCCCGTGACACGCTGCGGCTCGAAGCCAAGCTCTCGCTCTATGGGAACGAAATTGACGAGTCGACAAACCCGATCGAGGCCGGCCTAGGGTGGACGGTTAAGCTCGACAAGAACGACTTCGTCGGAAAAGGCGCGCTCGAGTCCGTCCGCCGCACAGGCCCGCACCGGGTGATCGTGGGTATCGAAATGCTCGGCCGCGGCATCGCCCGGCACGGCTACGCCATCACTGACGAAGAAAATCGGTCAGTCGGCACAATCACGTCCGGCGCGCCATCCCCGACCCTAGGAAAGAATATCGCCCTTGGCTACGTGCCCATCGAGCTCGCCCCAGTTGGGACCCGACTTCGCGTCGACTGTCGCGGAAAATTGGTCGACGCAGTGGTGGTCCCCACGCCGTTTTACAAGCGTGGGCAAGTGGGGTAAGTCCCGGCGCTCATTCTAGTCCTCACCATTCCTGAACAGCCGCCTATTGCCGAATTGCCAGGGCACGGGGTGCTCCCGCGTAACGCCAACTGGCCCCATCCGACCGATCCAACAGAGGAAAGCAAAATGACCGCAGCGAATGAGGTTCGCACCGACCGATACTACACACGCGATCACGAGTGGGCAAAGTCCACGGATACCGAGGTTCTTGTCGGCATTAGTGCCTTTGCGGTCGATCAACTCGGAGATATCACTCTGGTCGATTTCACGGTTCAGGCAGGCGACGTCGTGGAAGAACACCAAAGCTTTGGCACGGTAGAGAGCGTAAAAACCCTGAGTGATCTCTTCTGCCCAATTGCAGGACGCGTAACGCGCGTCAACGCCGAACTTGTTGCGAATCCCGAGTGGCTCAACGCGGACTGCTGGGAAAAAGCTTGGATGATTGCCATCGCGCCCACGTCGAGTTCGCAGCCGCCAAGCGCAGAATTGTTAGATCCCGTCGCATACACCCAACATCTTCAGGAGTCGGACCACTGATGGAACGGGCGGCTCTGGATCCTTTGGCAAAGTACCGACAACAGCCGGATTACTGCGAGCGTCATCTCGGCTCGGACGAACGCGCCAGGCGCGACATGCTTGCCACTCTTGGTCTCTCGAGCTTGGACGAACTCTCTAGAGCCGCCATTCCCAGCCAGATCTTTCTGGAGCGACTGCTCGCGCTGCCTGAGCCAATTCCGGAAGCCGCGGCAGTCTCGGAATTGAAGCTGCGCCTGGGACAGAACCGCGTGCTCCGATCCTTTGTTGGACTTGGCTACGCGCCAACGGTTTTGCCATCCGTCATTCGTCGAAACATTCTCGAGAATCCGGGTTGGTACACCCAATACACGCCGTACCAGGCCGAAATCGCGCAAGGACGGCTTGAAGCTCTCCTAAACTTTCAAACTCTAATTGCTGAACTCACGGGGCTGCCGCTCGCGAATGCGTCGCTTTTGGACGAGGCCACAGCAGCGGCCGAAGCTATGACGATGACGCGGCTCGTCCAACGAGGCGGATCGCGCTGTTTTCTCGTCGACGCAGCCTGCTTCCCTCAAACCATCGCGGTACTCCGCACCAGAGCCCGCGCCGCCGGTGTCGAAATCGTGGTCGCTGACGTTGCCACGGCGGACGTTGAGGCAATTCAACCCTTTGGCGTGCTGCTCCAGTATCCGCGGAGCGACGGCGCATTAGGCAATCCTCGGGGGCTGATCGAACGCGCCCATTCCGCAGGGGCGCAAGTGGTTATCGCCACCTGCCCATTGGCACTTTGCGCGCTCACCTCACCCGGTCAACTTGGTGCGGATATCACGGTAGGTTCGACGCAACGATTTGGTTTGCCGATGTCGTTCGGAGGCCCCCACGCTGCTTTCGTCTCCGCCAGCGATGCCTACAAACGGGTCATCCCGGGTCGAATCGTCGGAGTCTCAAAAGACAAAGCCGGGAACCGCGCGTATCGGCTGGCCCTGCAAACACGCGAACAACACATTCGCCGCGAACGCGCATCAAGTAATATCTGCACGGCGCAGGTACTCCCGGCGATCGTGGCTAGTTTCTACGCCGTCTATCACGGCTCGAGCGGCCTCACGGCGATCGCACAGAGGATTGCTCAGCTCACTCATCTACTGAGTCGAGGACTCGAAGCGCTTGGGCTTGCTCCACTGAACGCGACCGGGTTCGATACTTTGCGAGTGCCAGTAGGAGCGGTCCAGCGCGGTCGGGTCTTGGCGCGAGCCAGAGAGCTGCAGCTTGAACTCAACACCAGCTCGGCCGAGGTTCTATCGGTAACCCTGGCAGAAACCACTTCGCCCGAAGACATTCAGGATCTGCTCGACGCATTCGGTGCAGCCACGGGCAAGGCAATCCGGCTCACGGAGTTCAACGTCGAAGCCGGCACGCTTATCCCGGCCTCGTTACAGCGGCAGGAACCCTTCTTGTGCCAGGACGTGTTCCAACGCTATCACGGCGAGCACGAGCTTCTTCGCTACATGAAACGCCTAGAGAGTCGGGATCTCTCGATGACCACATCAATGATTCCCCTCGGCTCTTGCACCATGAAGCTCAATGCAACGAGCGCGATGGAACCCATCACATGGCCAGAGGTGACGAATCTGCATCCCTTTACTGCTAGGGAGAATGCGGTTGGCACTCTTGCCCTGATCTCTGACCTGGAACGTTGGCTTGCCGAAGTCGCAGGAATGGATGCGGTTTCAATGCAGCCAAACAGTGGAGCCCAAGGCGAGTACACTGGATTGTTGGTGATTCGTGCTTATTACGAGAGCATCGGGGCAATGGACCGCGACGTTTGCCTGATCCCGGTTTCGGCTCACGGAACCAATCCGGCGAGTGCCGTGATGTCTGGTATGCGCGTCGTGGTCGTGGCTTGCGACGCGCAAGGCAATGTCGATCTATCCGATCTCCGGCAGAAAGCTCAAGAGAATGCAGGTCGTCTAGCGGCGCTGATGGTGACATACCCGTCCACTCACGGAGTATTCGAGGACGAGATCCGTTCCATTTGCGAGATCGTCCATAGTGCAGGAGGTCAGGTATATCTGGACGGCGCAAACATGAACGCCCAAGTGGGACTGTGCCGCCCTGGCGACTATGGCGCCGACGTCTGCCACATCAACCTGCACAAGACGTTTGCGATCCCGCACGGTGGTGGTGGACCAGGCGTGGGGCCAATTGCCATCAAGGCTCATCTAGCGCCATTCTTGCCGTCGCATCCCCTTTCCCCAGGTTCTGAGGCACAGATTGGTCCCGTCGCAGCGGCGCCGTTCGGAAGCGCTGGCGTACTGCCCATCTCCTGGATGTACATGCGCATGATGGGTCCCGAAGGGCTACGTCGGGCATCCCAGCTCGCACTCTTGAATGCCAACTACATGGCTAAGCGCCTGAGTGAAAGCTACCCAATCCTGTATCGTGGCTCGTCTGGCTACTGCGCCCACGAATTCATCCTTGATGCACGACCGCTCAAGAAGGCTTCGGGTATCGAGGTCGACGACATCGCGAAACGCCTGATGGACTACGGATTCCACGCTCCGACCATGAGCTTTCCCGTTCCTGGAACGCTCATGATCGAACCGACGGAGAGTGAATCCAAAGCTGAGTTGGACCGACTATGCGACGCGCTTACCCAAATACGCGCGGAAATACGTGCGGTGGAGCTGGGCGAGGCGGATGCCAAAGACAACGTGCTCAAGAACGCTCCGCACACGGCGCAGGAAGTGGCTGGCTCGACCTGGGCGCATAGCTATTCCCGTGAGTTGGCGGCATTTCCCGATTCGCACAGCGTCAGCCACAAATTCTGGCCCGCAGTAGGTCGGATCGACAATGCTGCCGGCGATCGCGCACTCATCTGCACTTGTCCGCCTATCGAAGCGTAGTGCTGCCGTCACCGCGCCGCACCAACCAAATGGCGGCGATACAAGCGTGCGCGCCGCAGCTCACGCAGCGGTGTGCCCCATGAACTTTGCAACACGAAGAGCTAGAGGCTTGGCCAATGAGCGTCGCGAACGGGCCAAAGCTAGGGAGGAGACACGGAGAATACTCTGGTATTTGAGCACCGACGACCGACGAACTCGGCCCGTGCAGCAGATACTTGGTCAGCTCTCTAGTCAGTGTTCTTCCTCTTCCGGAGTTCGGTAGGCAGGGAATGTGTTCTTCCACCAGCTAGTGCCGGTGCGGCGGTACACGGTGAGACGAGCAAGATCAATACCCACGAAGCACCCCACGCTGCTTGCATGCTCGTTTCCGAGACTTGCTTGAATGCCGGCTTCGAGCCCCCAAGGCGCCCCAAGTGTTAGCACCGTGACGCCGCCAAACGAATCTTGCCCCCAGAAACGCGCGAGCGGGCCAACATCGACCGCGACCCCCCATCCGCCATTGACATAGCTATGGCTGGCTAACCGCATGAGCAACGAGAGATCACTACCCTTACCGAATAACGTGTCGAGGCGGAACATGCCGCCCACAATCCACGGGTGAGAGGGATCGGTTCCCATACCCGTCGACAGCTTGAACGTCGGAGTCATCGACTGATCGAAATCGAATGCTTTTGCTTGCGTTACTCCGGCGCCTACGCCTAACCACGTAGAAACGTCCGCTCTGGCGTGCGACGCGTACGACGCAACGAACACGCCTCCGGTCAGGGCCAACACTAGAATCCTCGGAGTGTGACGACGCAGAAACACGGGAGGGCCTCTAGCACGCGGCGGGAATGAAGCGACCAGAGATGACGCCGTCCAAAGAAGCGGAGCCGAGCGACTCCCTTTCTCGTCCTTGCTGGTCCCACGGTGGCGAAGCTGCGACGGATGCCCACCGATAGGCCGGGACCAGCAATCGGCGGTTCGAATCAGCCGCATGCTGGTTGGTCCCTGTTGCCCCGTTTACTCAGCTCGCGGCAAACCCGATTGCACGTCAAGCAACGCTTCCACGCCAAAACCACGCCGCAAGACCCGCGACTCTCGATCGAGTAGCACTAGGGCCGGCACAGCCCTGATATCTCCGAAGGGACCGCGCCCGTCCAGCGTGTCCTGATCTGCCAGCGCCACATCATAGGCGAGAGTCATTGCCTGACGATACACAGCAACGAGTGTCGCATTCTGGGGCGGCTCAAGCGCAATCGCAAGCCCGTTGATCCTGGGCTTATGAGTGTGCACAAGCTCGTCGAGGCGCCTAGCGACGGCTTGAGACGCGGTGTCGTACGTGGTGAGAAACAGCAGGATGGTGTAACGACCCGCCATTTCTCGACTACCAACACTCGAGCCATCCGGCAGAGGAAAGCGATAAGTCACCGATTGACCAAGAACCGTCGCCGGAGGATTGGCGGGCCCTGCT
>JBLNFG010000712.1:0-3898 GCA_050263495.1 Myxococcales bacterium
GCACGAATTGGGGAGGAGCAAGCACTCGCAGAGCGAGTGCGGTGGTGGGCAGCAAAACACTCGGGTTTTTGGCTGCTCGCAACGAATAGAAACCCGGGACACCCCTAGTGCAGAAGCACGATTCGGGGCCAAAATCCGAGGTACGCCTTGGCGCGTGGTTCTTGCCCTGGGTCCAGACTCAGCTTGATATTCAGGTGCCGGCCCACCTGAATCACACCATCCGCAATGGACGCAGGAGAATGAATACCTTCCGACCAGTGCTCGAGGTGCGGCAGCCAGTCTGGTAGACAGAGCCCGCGCTCGACCATCTGATTCAGTACGCGTCGCCAACGTGGATCAGTGTCGACGCTAGTAGGCGCAACGAACTCCAGCGAGATGCGCCCAGCCACACCAGACGGTGTCACGTCGATTTGCAGGGGGACCGACTTCCAATCCGTGGCGCCCAAGCCCTCGAGCCAATCGCGACATGCTTGAGCACGCCCTGGCCAGGAAATGGCCTGGAGATACCCCGGGATGTCGTTTGCCACGAGTGCCGCCGACATTCGGAGCCGATGCGCTTGCCGGTGTGCCAAAGACGCGACGAGCATTACCGCCGCCGATTCGGGGAGTCTGCTGGCGCAGGTCATGAGCTGGTCACGGGCAGGCTTCGCACCGTCACTCCCGGTTTCAACGATTCCGTCGTCCAAGATGGTGCGCACTGCGTGCAAGACCTCCTCTCCCCGAGTTGGAGCCAGCGCGAAATGCAGGAAGGGCTGGGGTGGATCCGCAGCATCGAGATCGAACTCGAACCAGATGTCTTTCACGGCCGAGGAGAGCCTCGAGTTCGGATCCACCCAACGTTCCAGTACCGATCTGTGCCAGGCCAGCGGCCAATCGGTCATTGCTCGCAAGGCAGATTTTGCTTCTCCGCCCCGTAGGCACGCCGCAAAATCGACATCACCTCGAAGCGTGTCGAGGCGACATTCAAACGCTCCAAAGCAGAATACACGCGGGCTGGGACCGGTAATCCGCTGAAGCCGTTGCCGCGCCGCCTCGCTTGCTGCGATAATCGGCAACACGGCGTGTCCGTAGCGCTGAATCTGGCTCAGTTCGGCTAGCATCGCGTCCTCAATCCTCCCGAGCCAGAAAAGCGTGATTGAGGAGGTAAGGCTCCCTGATCTCAGGTGACGTGATCACAAGCTGATACGCACCCTTCACCGGAAAGGTTGCCTCGAGCGAGAAAACGATGCGCGTCGGGCTGGCATCTATTGATTTGCGTATTGGCTTCACCTCCTTATCGGCGAACTCGAAGTGCAGGTCGAGTGTTTTGCCGTCGGGCAAGACACCGGTGCTTGCCGTCGCGACAATCGTAAGCTCCAGCGCTTTGCGGACCGGTCCACAGCAAGGGCTTACGGTGACATTCAGTTCGGGCAATCCTCCGTAGCGTAGCGCTGGCGAGCGATCCCCCGCGAGATACTCCTCAATCTCCGTGTTGATGGTACGAAGTGTCTCTGCCAGGCTGCGTGAGACCAGCGCGCGTCGCGCCCTTGCCGAGAGATCGGGATAGTGCACTTTGAGAAACTGTTCGGGATCTTGAGCAAACTCGGAAACCAAACGTGAGTCACGCATCATGTCGGAAACAATATTTGTAAGCATGCGATCGCCTCCTTGTTGACGGATCTTGGCCGTACAACGGTTGTTGTGTAATTGAAGAAAATGTAAGACTGTGTGCTCAGCGAGAGAGCTGGAGCTGTCTGCTCGGCATCATGTGTCCCCCGACTCGGAGTTATTAACGAAGCCCCGCAGCCAGGTTGGGCAAAACTCCCGAGCCCCACGCCGGTCGCCCTTCAGCTACCACAACATCGGGGTTCGGAATCCATTGGTAGCTAACTGTCACGGTCCCAATGTTGGTCCCGCTACGCAGTGATACGGCATCGCTCCCGATCGCGTAAGCGAAAGCATCGAGCGGAAGTCGTTGGCCGTTGATGCTGGCCGCATGGACCGCCCAGATAGGATGTTGGACCGTCACGACACTGGCTCCAATTTCCGACTGGAACGATTCAGTGGCGTTGACGCCGCGTTGCGGCTCGGCGCCTAGCCCCGTGGTGACGTCGCTCGCAACGAATAAGGTTTCCGTTGCGAGGGTTGGGTTCGTAGTAAATCCATCGGCGGTCCCCGGAAAGAAATAGAGCGGGTGGGCCTCCATCGCGGCAGTATTGAAGATCTGCCCGCCCACAAGATCCGGCACACCGTCGTTATTGAAGTCAGCGGTCGCCAAGCCACCGCCCACGCCCTGGATGCCAGATTGCCAGACCGCGTTCGACTCCTGCGCTGTCACCTCCGGAACGTAAGCAAAGATAGGCTGCGCCTTGCAGTCATTCCCTCCCACGCAGGTTGGAGAGACGACGACCCCGCGCCTTTTCAGACTGCCGAGTGTAGTCACCGAGAGTGCATAGCCCACCTGCCATGACTCCCGTGAACGCCAATTCGCCTGGTATGGCGGTAGTGAACCACCTCCCTCGCGTGGTTTGCCGAAGTAGACGCGGAGACGATCACCCGCTGCGACGATGTCCATCAGGCCGTCCAGGTTTATGTCGGCAAGTGTGACGGCGCCGACGTAGCTTTTCTCTTCACTTTGCCAGATCGGGTTTTCGGAGAACTTGCCACGCTCGTTGCCGTAGATCCGAACAGGGCCTGGCTGTGGTGGCGGCCAAGCAGCGAATTGACCGTTTTCCGCCATTACGCCCAACGCCAAGTCCAGGTCGCCGTCTCCGTCTAAGTCACCGAGCCCCATCGCCAGCGTAGCCGCCTTCGATACACGCTGAACTGGCTGTTTGGTAAAGGCCGAACCCTCGCCGCGGTACACTTTGAAGCCACCCTCTTGGAACGCGAGGTCTTGCCCAAACAAGACAGCCACTGCGGCATCGTTGATGCCGTCGGCGTCAACATCGCCGAGCGAGACTCGCCCATGGTAGTCCAGATCGCCTGAGTACCAGCGAGGTCGCTGCCGTGTATCGAGAGAGCGCACCACGAGCGGCTGCGGGCTCGAGTCGAGCCCGTTCGATAGAATCACCGAGGGTTCGTGCGCGTTACCCAGGGGCCCCAAGCCCACCCCGGAGCTGAAGTAACCCATCGGTGGAGTGCGAGCCACGTGTCGATTGAACGGAATGGTCGACTCTCGACTATTCGTCGTGTTTGCATGAGCAGCTCGACATTCTCCTGCATTGCAGATGCGAACGGGTGGCGCACAGCCGAATACGGCGCCGGAGATTGCGACGAACAAGAGATGATGCCGTTGAGCGATGATACGGTGCTCCAAAGGATCGTTGCCCCCCTTCGAGTAGAACCTCACGCTAACATAGAGCGGCGGTTCGTGTGACTCCGTTTGGGCGGTGTTGCTAACAGACTCCTAATGAGGATCGAACAGTGGCGGATCGAGCGTCTGAGAATGCGAGCGTGGGCTATCGAGAAGGATATTTGTCGGAGTTTTGCCGAGACGCGATGGTGTGTCTTGCGGTCACGAGCGCACGCAGATCGTACTTTTCCCGACACGCATCGATCTGTCGCGTGCCTAGACCTACGATCGTAGGCAATTCCTTAATAATCCTGTTGCCTGGAGTGCAGGGATGATCGTCAACATCGATTCACTCGAGCCGCACAGCCCTTATTGCGCGTGTTGAAGAACGCGGGGGCGCAATCATCCCTAGCTCCGTGCCCATCCCCACCGCACTGACGGTTAGTGGGCGTCGCAGTCCAGCTCCTTTGTTCACGCCTCCCAATAGCGACATCGGCGGTGCTGCTAGTGCCGCTCGCCAGAAGTAGTGCCGGCAGTTACCGTGGCACCACGGCGGCACTAGGCGGGCGCGCAGCGACCGCGGGGTTCGGGGTGAAACCCCGAGAAAACGAGGAGGGCCGCAGC
>JBLNFG010000713.1:0-14718 GCA_050263495.1 Myxococcales bacterium
GCTCAGACCAGGAACCTACTTTGGGGCAGCACCGTCGGTTCTGAACGGCAGCGCGGGAAGACCGTCAGCGTTGACCAGGTTGACGCTCGGTAGGTCACGCCAGGCGTAGCGCAGCATGACCGGGCAATCGAGGCCGTGGGCCTGTATGACGAGATGGTTCCCGTCCACGTATGCCTGCGCGGGACGAAATCCCCCGTCACTGCCCGCCAGCTCAAAGCCCAACACGCCGGGAGAGCCGTCACTCGTATGCAGCCCCTCTCCGTAGCGGAAGTACGCGTGAACCGATTGACCGTGGATCTCGAGGTGGTCGAATTCCGGTCCATGGCACTGGCCATCAACCGCCTCATAGACTTCTTTCAGCGCCAAACGAGCGAGTCGTTCGGCGACGGTCTTCTTGTTCCTCGGGTGAATGTCGTCCGGATCGCCGACGTCGATGGCCGTAGCCATGAAGACCCTCGGCTCGGATCGTGCTTGGGCCTGTGCTTCTCGGAAATGGGGCCATTCACTCGTGGCGCGATAGCCCGCTAGCTGAACCAGCAGGAAAGGCAGGGTGCCCTGAGCAAACCGGGTGCGCCAATCGCGTATCAAGGCAATCAAACGCTCTCGATAGGTGGCGTATTCGGAAACATTGCTCTCGCCTTGGTACCAAAGAAAACCCGCTAACCCGTAGGGCACGAGCGGAGCAATCATTCCGTGATACAGCGCGGCGGGGGCGTGCTGCTCGGCTAGCAGCGGAGGTGGCGGCGGAAACGAACGAAATACGTCGAGTGAGACGAGTGGGATCTCGAGCTCCACCGCGTACTTCCAGGGGCCGGCGAGACTCAACAGGCGTCCACCGCCGTGAAGCCTGCAAAGCGTCATTGCCATGCGTGGGCCTGAGAAGCCACCGTTACCGCAGTGATCGAACACACGCACCGCGATCAGGTTAATTCCCGGGCGAACCAAGGTTCCCGGGATCTCGTATTCGCGGGAGATGCGATAGGCGTCGGGAGTTCCATCGGGGTGCTCGCCAATTTGCACTCCATTGAAGTACGTCTGGTCGAAGTCGTCGATCGCTCCCAACTTGACGAGCAGATCGTGACCGCACCAGCTCTTAGGAATTTCGACGGCCTTTCTGAACCAGACGACCCCATTGAAGGCTAAGCCTTCTGATTGCCAAAAGCGCGGAAGGTCCATCTCCTGCCACTCGCTGTCGTCGTGTTCAGGGGATGCCCAGCCGTCGATCATCCCGAGGTTGCCTGGATCCGCAGGCAAGGAATTGCGCTCCCACGCCCTCACTCGTTCCTGGTATTCATCGCGAATCTGTTCGATGCACGTGGATTGGCGCGCGCGCTCTGCCAACACTTCGGCCAGGTTGGGGACTGCTGGTCGAAGCGCCTCGAGACTCATCCAGGGCTCGACGTAGGTGCCCCCCCAACTGGCGTCAATAATGCCAATCGGAACGTGCAACGCACGGCGAAGCTTGCTGGCAAAGAAGTAGCCCAGCGCCGTGAAATCCGCCACGGTCTCGGGGCTACATACCCACCACTCCGCTTCAAAGCTCGCTTCGGCGAGCGCAGACGCGCGGTTTGGTACTTTCAGAACACGAATCCCAGAGTCTTGCGCGGCGGTGATTTCAGATGACGCGCCTTCCGTCTCTCTAACCTTCCACTCCATGTTGGACTGACCCGATGCCAACCAGACGTCGCCGAACAACACGTCGTGCAATGAGACTTCGCGACTTCCCGTGATTCGCAATCGATAGGGACCACCGGCGCTGATAGCGGGCAATCGCGCCAACCAGCGTCCGTCGCTGTCTGCAATGGCGACACGATCGGCAAGGTGTCGCTTCCCGTCCTCCAGGGAAACCGTCACGCGCTGACCAGGGAGGTCCCACCCCCAGACTGGGTTCTCTCGGTCACGTTGCAGAACAAGGTGGCTCGCAAACGGAGCGCCAAGCGTTAGCTCCAACATCTCAGCGCACGAGCAGACACTTTTTTCGCGAGAAACGCAAAGTGTTGGATCGATCGCACCCAGTGTGGACCGGGGTGGCAGATTTCCGCACGTCTTTGTCGCCGGAAGGTTTATGCTTCGGTCCGTGCCGACACCGAACTCGGTTTACGACGCGATCGGGGCTGCGGCTGGAACCGAACGTTTTGACGTCCTCTTCCAGCGCGCAGGGGTCTTCATTCAACGGATTGTCAGTTCCGGAACCCAACCCGCACAGCAGTTCTGCCAGACCGAAGACGAGTGGGTGCTGCTATTGCGCGGGCACGCCGAGATGCGGGTGAATGGTTCCAGATTCACCCTGCGCGAAGGCGAGTTCCTCGAACTGCCTGCCAAAACCCCACACGAAGTGCTCTCCACCTCGCCAAACGCACTGTGGCTGGCCGTACACGTCGAAAGCTCTAAGGGGCCCACCGATGAGTGATTGCACCTCACCAACTTGCGCGGCCCGGTACGCTGGCGCCTCGTCCGGCCCCAGTCATCCGCCCGCTTTCCGTGATGCTGGCGTTTTGCTGGTCGACCGAGGTAGTTTGCATCGCTGGGCCTTGCCGGAATCGGCACTCCTAATCGCATGTTCCATTGTCGTCAAAACCATCTAATGAATCGGCGAAATTCCGCCGTATGCTGTGAGTAGCTCATGCGCTTGGTACGATCGAGACTCTGGTTCGGGTTGGTGTTTTGTGCGGCATTGCTGCTCGGAAAACGCGACACCCGCGCCGAGCCAACCAAATCAGCCCAGGCCATCAGCGAGTGGGGAAAGGGAACGAAACTCGGGTCAGCGAGGACCGAGGTGTATCGCCTGTCCGCGGGAACGACCGTGCGCCTGAGCCCCAATTCCGTTCTGGAAGTGCTGCCCAAGGTACAGCTGCCAGCGGGTGTGGAAGGGCTCTCTCCTTATGCCTATACGGCGCAGCTGACGCAAGGGCGTGTTGACATCCACATCGATCCCTCAAAGCGCCCCGCATCGGGAGTCATGATCAACGGGTCACGACGCGGCAGCGTGTTGGCGCGCGGCGGGCGTTTGGCAGTCGCAGTGAGCCCCGCCGGCATGGCGGTTGGTGTCTTCGAAGGCAGGGATGCCAGCGTCGGAATCGGATCGACATGGAAGCAGATCCCTGCAGGGAACATGGTCGCCATCACGGCCCGGGCGCCCCAGGGGATCGAATCAAAGCTCTTGCCGGCGCCTAAGCACGTCGCCGTAAGCCACCCGGTCATCGCACTCGAGGGGCTCGATCAGGCGACACTCGCGACCTGGGATCCGGTACCTGGTGCGCAACGCTATTTGCTCCAGTTGGTCCATTCGCGTACGAACTCGAATAAGCGGATTGAAGCGAATGGGCCTTCGGCTGCACTCACGGGTCTCGCTCCCGGAAAGTACTCGCTTCGGGTTTCTGCGGTGGAAACGGTCGGTATTGACGGATTGCCTTCGGAACCGGTAGCGGTGAACGTCGTGGGAGTCGAACTTCCACCAGGTGCGTTCGTCTCGCGGGGCAAGATCTGCATTGAGCCGAATCAGCAGATCGCACTCACTCATATAGATGGCCTTGAAGCGAGTTACGACTCTGCGCCCGTCTACTTCGCTGCAACCAGCCAGGTAGGGTTGCGCGGCACGCGGGCAACGACGTTCCACCTGAGAATTCCCGGTTCGAAGGAGCGCACGTCCGTCGAGTTGGTCCCCCGCTCGCTACACACATCGGTCGAGATCTTTCCGGCGGCAGCTCGCTGGCCGCGTGACAAAGTCGTGGTTCGTATCGAGCTTCCAAGCACAGCCGATGGCACGCCACCGATCGAGATCGTCCCCACAGTCACGGTGAACAGTCAGCCCGTAGAGGTTGGATGGACGCGATCCACTCAACGGCTCGAAGCAGTCATTGCATCGCCGCCTCTCTATCCAGGCCCTTGGATTCTGAGGGCCGAGGTAGCAGATCAACACGGAATTTTACTTGGACGTAACTTCCTCGAAATTGCCTCGATGGCCGGCGTCGACGAAGCAGACGACATTCCGCGCGAGATCCATCGCGGACAATGACGGTCGCTAGTGCGCCGAATCTTCTGACGTGACGCAGGTGACTAGCAATTCGCGGCTTGATCGAAACGCAACGACTGAACGACAGCCGCCCTCGCGCGAGTGTCTTAGGTGTGCTTGGTCGACGAGTCTCCTTCGAGCTTCTTCGGCTCGTCCTCCTCACCAGCAAGCCCTTTGCGTAAATTGCGAATCCCCTCGCCAAGCCCCTTGCCTATCTGGCCCAAGCGGCTCGGTCCAAATACCAATGCCACGATGGCCAGCACGACGACCCAGTGCCAAATGCTCATGGTTCCCATCGTTGCTCGGTCCTTTCCTCACTGCCTTTTGCGACTGACTCTGCGTTGACGCCCTCATCTTAGCCGGCAGGCGCGCCACCGCCAGTCTGGCGATGTGGCATACGCCAGTAAGTCGCCGCGAATCTTCCGCCCGAGTGGCGACCGACCGAATCCCTCCGTATACTTGACAACTCTGCCTGGCGCTGGCCATTCGGCCAACTGCTCATGGAGAGATGGAGCGCCCTATCGTGGACTTACATTGGTTTATCGACGTCATGCTGCACTTGGACCGGTACCTCGTGGACTGGTCCCAGATGGTTGGAATCTGGCTCAACCTCATCCTGTTCCTGGTGATCTTCTGTGAAACGGGACTGGTCGTCGCTCCATTTCTTCCTGGTGATTCGCTGTTGTTTGCGGTCGGTGCGCTCGCTGCGCTCGAAGGTTCCGCCGTCAAGCTCCCGATCATCCTGCCGTTGCTGATCGTTGCAGCTGTCGCAGGAGACGCGGTGAATTACACCATCGGACGGAAGCTGGGTCCGGCTGTTTTCAACCGCGAAAATAGTCGCTTCTTGAACAAGAAGCACTTGATGAAGACCAAAGAGTTCTACGATCGACATGGAGGCAAAACGATCGTGATTGCGCGCTTTGCGCCGATCATCCGTACCTTTGCTCCGTTCGTAGCGGGGATCGGCCAAATGGAATACCGTCGATTCGGCGTGTTCAACATCTCTGGTGGAGTCGCCTGGGTTACGAGCTTTCTGTGCGCTGGATACTTCTTTGGCAATATGCCGATTGTGAAACGAAACTTTCACATCATTATCTTCGCCATCATCTTCATCTCCCTCTTGCCCACGCTGATCGAGATTTGGCGCGCGCGTGGCCAGCGCAATGTGGCGCCGAGCAACGCCGAATAGCTCCTAGTCGGCAGCAAGCCCACGTACCCCCGTGTCGCCGTCGCGACGCGGGGGTTTTTGCTGGCTCAACGCCGAGAGATCCCCTCAATTTCTAGCGAGAAATGGCGCGATTGTTTCGCGGAGCAGGAAATGGCACAGGAAGATCGGAAGGTCGGAAGAAACCCTTTCGCTCTTCCCCCTTATTGTGCAATCAAAATGAGGGGATGCCTCAGGGCTCAACGCCGTAGCAGAAGCAGTACTCCGAGAAGTACCCCGGCGAGTGCAATCGCCTTCCGCGTTCGCTGCTGCTCGCGAAACATCAGGCTGCCCACCGCGAAGCTAATGACCACGTTCGAACGTCGGATGGTCGACACCACCGAAACCAGTGCGCCCGGCACGGCCAGCGCTCGAAAATAGACGTTGTCAGCGAGCAGCAGCAACAGCCCAACCAGGAGAATCGAGACTCGAAACCGAAATGGCGTTGACCGCTTGCGCCGCGGGTACCAGCCGAGCAGGGCAACGGCCCCCTGAATCAGCGTGTTATAGAGCGTGAAATAGAATTGAACGCTCATGGGCGCCAAGCGAGCGGATTGCATCAAATGCTTGTCGTAGAGGCCGCTCACGGCTCCGATCAGGGTGCCACCGAAGAGCATCCAGACCCATCGGTTTCGTTCAAAGCGAACCCCCTCGTTGCGCCCGAGCAGCGAGAACATCCAATACGACAGGAGGATCAAACCGATACCGAAGCATTGGTTTGCACTCGGTACTTCCGAGAAGAGCACCACCGCACCGAGCACCGTGAAAAGCGGTGCGCTGGCACGAATCGGTGACGCTAGGGAAATTGGCAGGTGCTTGATGGCAAAGAACGTCAGTACCCATGAGAGGGATACGAGCGCTGCCTTGGCCAGGACCAAAAGGTGTCCAACACCTCCCAAGGGCGCGATCCACACGTCCCAACGCTGTGCGGCGATTGGAGCGAGCCAACTTACGAGCGCAATCGGTACGAAGAAGGCGAGTCCGGACAGGCTGCACGCGAACAACACCGCGAGCACCGCGTTGTCGTGAAGGGATGCCTTCTTGGATACTTCGTAGAAGCCCAAGAATACGGCAGAGAGCGCGGCGAGTAGCAGCCAAGACATCGTAGTGCGCGCCCGGTCTTGCACGTCGACCGCCACGGGTCAAAGTTTCGACTGTGCTTATCCAACCGCTGAGAGGATCAGAGGCCGAGTGAGCACGAAAGAAACACCGGCGGAAGCTATACGGCGGGGTACGCGATCGCTGACCGAAGTAGGCTCCGCGGACGGCCCCGAAATTCCTCTTATTTCGACGGCGCTCGCTGGAGCTTAAACGGTCTGAGATTCATCGCTAAAGCAGGCTTATCCGAGCGGTCAGGCCCGCCGTTGCTCGGGGTACTCTGCTTCGATGATCCGCCAGATGTCATCCACCTGCACGCTAGGGACGACACCCCTGCTTCACCTTCTCGCATTCCTAGCGGATCAGCGGGTGAGTGGCTCGATTACGCTGCTCACTCCCGACAGCACGCACGGCGTCATCGTATTCGAGCGCGGCGCGCCCAAAAAGGTGTCTGTGGCAGCTCCGCGCTGCAAGTTGGGTGAGCTGCTGATCGAGTTCGGTTGGCTGGATGCTGCAGCCGCCAAGCAGACCTATGAAGAAGCGTCCGAGCGTCAGGAACCGCATGGTCAGGTGTTGATCGAGCACCAACTGGTGAACGAAGGCGGACTGTTGCACGTCCTCTTGTATCAGTTTATTCGCAAGCTCGATTGGATCGCGACCAGGCCTGCCGAGACCGTTCTGGAGTTGCACCCTGATTGCGACCTACTCGAAACGATTTCGAGCCTTCCGGATTTGTCACCGCTCACCGTGCTGTGGGGCGTGGCGAAGAACCACGTTGACGAAAACCACAAGCGCGCGCTGCTCGAACAATTCGAGGACGCACCTCTGAAGCTGCATGAGCAGAGTGCTCCGGAGCTGTTTGGGTTCAGCGACGCGGAAATGGTGCTTGTCGAGCGTCTGCGCCAAATTTCCTCAACCCTCCCTAACCTTCTCTATCAAATCGATCTACCGCGGGCTAAAGCCGAAGCGCTCCTATACACACTGCTCTTGACGCGTCACATTGATTTAGGTGACGGCCGATTGCCCATTGGGCTTGGCTTTCCTAGTTATTCCAGAGTCACGAGTGAGCCGCCGCAGCGTCGTAGTCGACGTGCACCCAGCAACAGTGAGCGCGCTTCTGCCGGGTGCTCGCTGACGCCGGGTCCTTCGCGCCGTATCAATCACTCGCTGGCGAGGCATACGCGTCGACGTGCAGAGCAACTGCTCGAGCAGGATCAACTACTTCGAGCTGAGGTGGAGGCTCAACGCGCTCGAGAACTGGATCCCGACCATCCAGAAAACACTGCGCTGTGTCTGTGGATCCAGTCACTCTTGAGCACTGATCCTGACGAACTGGATCGACTCCTGGGGGGGATGGATGCAACCCTCGAGCGTGTCCCGTCGAATGCGCAGCTGCGGTTTTATCGCGCCGGGGTTCTAAAACGCTTGGAGCGATTCGAACAAGCCGCTGAAGAATGGCACCGTGTGGTCGAACTCGATCCAGACCACCTCGAGGCCTTGCGGGAGCTGAGACTCTGGGAAATGCGTCGCATCAGTGGCGGCCCACCCAGAAGGCTTCGTTCGGGAGTCCGCCCGCTCGTCAACTTCCAAGAACAAACGACGGGCCTGTTCGGGAGACTATTCAAGGGTTCGCGCTAAAGCGCGTATCAATTCGCTTGGCGCGGAGTCTGTTCACTGGCGACGATGGCTCCCGCCGCAGTGGCACCCTCTACATCTGCGGGGCTCGAAGCGATTGCGGGTCCGCGCTCGTCCCTGTTCGATGTGCGCTCGACACTTGGTAGCAACAGGTCCTCAAGGAAAAAAGCCGCCAAATCGTTTCGACTTCCGATGTTGGCCTTGCGGTACAAGCGCTGGGCCTGCTGCCGCACCGTTGCCTCCCCGACGCTGCGCACGCGCGCAATCTCCTTGTGGCTGAGCCCTTTGAGCAAGAGTAACCCGATGTCGCGCTCTGCCGGCGAGAACTGCCAACGATCGAACTGCGCGTCGATGGCCGCACCTAGACCGGCGAGAAGTCCCCCGGCTTCACGCTTCCAGCGTTGTGCTTCTTGCTCAGTTTGGGCCAGCCGCGCAGCCAAGTCGTCAGCCTCAGCGCGGAGCACCTGCTCAGTCTCCACCAAGCGTTCCGAGAGTTCCGCCGCGTGGCTCTTCAGACTTCGTTCGCGTCGAATGGATCGCAGCAGGCGCCACCACATCGTTAGCACGCCGACCACACCCAACCCCACAATCGTCTCTTCCACTAGAACATGGGGGAGGTCCAAGCCGTCGCGGATGTCCAGCTTCGCGTCAATGGCAGTGAGGATGCTCATCGAAGCGAACAGCAATCCCAGCAATATATGGGTGCGATGCTCCGATCGATCATCCGTAGGATGCCCTTCAGATTTGTCGGTGATTGCTGGGGGACCTAACATCTGCAGGATTGCCTGGACCGCAAATGGTGCGATTGCGGGGTCGCACAGGTTGTAGCATGTGCGGTTCCCACCAGAGGCCTGTCATCCGAAACACTATCCCGTTCAGAGTGACGACGAGCGAGTTTACCCGTACGTGCCTGCTTTTGGTTTGTGCTGTCGCGGCCACGACACAGACCGCGCTCGCCCAAAGTACAGTCGCGCCCCAGTCACCACGCCAGGCCCTCCAACCGGTCCCCGCGCTGGAGGAGATCCCCGGCTCGCTCAGGCTCGATCGGGCCACAGCAGTGCGGCTGGCCGAGACGCGCGCTCCAGAGGTAATCGGAGCTGAAGCCGAGGTCCGTGGGGTAGCGGGGTTTCGCCGTGCTGCCGATCGCGGTCTTCATCGTCCGCCCAGAATCGAGGTCTCGGCGGGTCCTCGCCACGTGCCGGGCGGTGGGCGACTCGGGGTCGACGCCACTGTCGGGATTTTTCAGGAGTTTTCCACAGGGCAGTACGGCAGAGAGCTCGATCGTTTTGCTGCGTCCACGAAGGTACGTGCCGATTCGCACCTCGAAGCAACGCGCCGAGACGCTCGAGTCCGCGCGTCCCTCGCATGGCTCGATGCACTCGAGGCCCGAGCAATCCTCGTTATTCGGAAGCGTTCCGTCGAGGGTGCTAAGGAGATCCTCCGCATTGCTCAAGCGCGAGTAGCCGCCGGACGTAGCTCTCCGGGTGAGGCTGCCTTGGCTCAGTCGCTGCTTGGTTCAGCCGAGGCCGCGGTCTTGGCCGCCGAAGGTTCGATCACGGTTGCCGACGCGAACCTGCGCCATGTCTGCGGCATCGAGCTGCATCGGCCATTGCAGGTGACTGGGACACTGGATGCTGGCGCGGACTCGATCCACGAGGAGTCTTTGCGCGCCCACGTCCGTGACAGTTCGCCAGACCTGCTGGCGGCAAAGGCCGAAGCGAGCACAGCCGAGCAGGCTGCAAGACTTGGCCGAGCCTCGAGTCGCCCATTTCTAGATCTAGGGCCGTCTGTCACCCGAGAGAGCACCGGCGAGTGGTTGGTGCTCGGACATGTGAGGCTTCCCCTGCCCGGCATCGATCCGGCCGCCGCCGACAATGCCGAACGTCAACTCTTGGCGCACATGGCACGAGCAGAGGCTGGTGTGACGGAACAAGCCGTGCTCAAGAACGTCGAGATCGATCTGCACGAGCGGGAACACGCCATCCGCGTGCGTGATCTCTTGAGGACGGGTAGTATTGAACCCGCTGAGCGTGCCGCCCACGAAGCGGAACTCCAATACGAGGCGGGGCGGACGGATTTGGTGAGCGTCATCGCAGCACGTCGCGAACTGTACGACGCGCACGAGCGCTGGACACAAGCCGCCACCGATGTTCAGCGCGCCGAAGCGCGACTCGAGCGTTACGTCGCGGTCACTCAATTACAGAAAGGTCGCCTCGCTCCTGGCGGAAAATGAATCAGCCGGTCCTTCTCTCCACACCATTGTTGTGCCTGACCTGCCTGCTCGGACTTACCTTCGCCTGCCGCAACGAGTCCTCAGCGACGGCAGCGTCGGCGTCGCCCGTAGCTAGCGCAAGCAGCGAGCGCATCGTCTCCGTCGACCGGAGCCTGCTCGAACAGGGTCGTGTCAGCTTGTCCGTCACGGAAAAGCGGCCGCTCTACGACGAACTAATGGTCACGGGCCAGGTCGTCGCTCCACCCAAGGGGAAAGCGGAAATTGGGGCGCTGCTCACGGCACGCATCCGCGGAATCTCGGTTGAAGAGGGTCAAGTCGTGAAGAAGGGGGAGGTGCTTGCCACCCTGGTCGCCCCCGACGCCGCCAAGATCTCGGGAGAGCTCGCCGCAGCGCGCGCGCGACGCACTCGCGCCGAGACCGTCTTGGCACAAGAAAAGAAGCTCGCGGAACAGAGTGCGACGAGTGAGCGTGCCGTGAGTGACGCTACCAGCGAGGCCGCCTCGGCGCGTGCCGACGAACATGCGGCGAGTGTCATGCTCGGAACCTACGACGTGAACGGCGCCCAACTGACGTTGCGCTCGCCGTTAGCCGGAGTCGTGGCGGCGAGCAATGCCTTGCTCGGCGCACAGGTCGATCCGGACACGATTCTGTTTCGCGTGGTAGATCCTGCGCAGCTCGTAGTGCGCGCAGACGTGCCGGAAAGCATGGCGAACCGCGTTCGCTCGGGCGCAAGTTCGGAGATCCGACTACCGACGCAGGGCGTCGTTTGCCCCGCCACGATCGTCTCGAGCACGCGCAGCGTCGATCCGATCAAACGCACCGTGAGCTTTCGGATCAAACCGCTCGAAACCTGTCCCGCGATGCTCGAGGGAGGGTTTGCCGATGTTCGCATTCCGTTGGATGTGAAGCGTCAAGGGGAAGAGACAGGAACGCGACAGCAAGGCGCGATTGCGGGAGCTCCCAACGCGGCCCAAGCGGCTGACGCGGTGGAGAAGAACCTGGTGACCCTGCCGCGCTCCGCAGTAGTCGAGATCGACGGGGTACCCATCGCCTTCGTGGCGACGGAAACCGAGGGACGGTATCGACTGGCGCCGCTCAGTGTCCACAAGCACACCGAGGTAACGACTTGGGTCGAACGCGGATTGGTCGGGGGGGAGCGTGTCGTGAGTCGCGGCGCACTTCTCCTCAAGGGTGAATGGCTCAAGAGCCGCCTGGAGTAACCCATGATCTCCAGCATCGTTCGGCTCAACATCAAATACCCGTTCCTTACCCTGCTCGCGGTCATTGTCCTCTTCCTCGGTGGCCTGTATGGGTATGCCAAGCTGCCCGTCGACGCGACGCCAGACGTCACCAACGTGCAAGTGCAGGTCCTGACGAGTGCGCCCGGGCTTTCTCCGATGGAGGTCGAGCGACTCGTAACACGCCCCGTGGAGATCTCCATGACTGGGATCCCACACGTAAACCGAATCCGCAGCATTTCGCGCAGTGCCGTGAGCGCGGTAACGCTCCTGTTCGAGGACGACGTCGATCTGAACCTGGCGCGTCAGCTAGTGTCCCAACGTCTCGCCGACGCACGAGCAGCCATTCCGCCGTCTGCGGGGAGGCCTTCGCTTGGACCAATGACGACGGGCCTGGGGGAGGTCTATCACTTCACGATTCAGTGGCCTGGACACTCTCTGACCGACGTACGCACGCTGTTCGAGTGGGAGATCGCGCGGAGGCTGCGCACGGTTCCGGGTGTCGTAGAGGTCAATGCTTGGGGCGGTGACACGCGGCAGATCCAAGTTCGCCTGCGAGAAGCGTCGCTACTCGCTACGGGCGTAACGCCGGAGATGGTCGAGAAGGCCGTCCAAGGGGCGGGCGGCACCGTGAGCGCCGGGTTCGTGCAGCGGGACGAAGAGGGGACGTTCCTGCGTGCCGAGGCTACCTATAAGACTCTCGACGATATCGCAAAGCAGGTCGTCGCCACCCGCGAGGGTCGCCCGGTGTTGGTGGGCGACGTAGCTGACGTCGTTGATGGGAAAGCCCCGCGCTTCGCGGTTGCTACGGCCGACGGCGAGGGTGAGACGGTCTACGCGATGACGCAGATGCTCGTGCGCGGCAACGCGTACGACGTCGTCCGGGACGTAAAGAAACGGCTCGGCGAAATCCGTGAGGCATTGCCGCCCGACGTCAAGATCGATGCCTTTTATGACCGCGCCGACTTCGTACGGCAGGTCTTGAGTACGGTACAGAAGAACCTGCTCGAAGGCGGCGTCATCGTCGCGTTGGTGTTGCTTTGGGTACTCGGCAGTTGGCGCGCCGGATTACTCGTTGCAAGCCTCATCCCACTCTCGATGCTCGGCGCGTTCGCGATGATGTACTACGCGGGAGTCAATGGCGATCTGCTCAGCCTGGGAGCGATTGACTTTGGGCTCGTCGTGGATGGCGCAGTGTTCTTGGTCGAGGGCGTGATGGCAGCGATGGCCACGCACAAGCTCTCAGCCAAGCAAGCCATGGGACGCACAGCCAGTGAGGTGGGTGGTCCCGTCACGATGGCGGTGCTCATCATCGCGATCGTCTATCTGCCGGTGCTGCTGCTGATTGGCGTCGAGGGAAAGATGTTCCGGCCCATGGCGCTCACCGTGCTGTTCGCAATGGCGACGGCACTGGTGCTCACGTTCACGTGGATTCCTGCCGCGGCAGCGGTGTGGCTCAAGCACGGCGCGCATCGGGAACCCAAGGTGATTACCTGGCTGAGGCGACACTACGGTCGTGCCGTCACCCAACTTGCACAAAAGTCTAGGGCAGTGGTGGTGGCAGTCGCAGCCACGATTGCGTTGGGAGTCTTCTTGGCGACCACTCTGGGCGCCGAGTTCACGCCGCGGCTCGAAGAGGGCTCGTTGGCTATTCAAGTGACACGACCGCCCAGTGTATCGCTCGAAGAGGCCGCAAACGGCACGACGGCACTCGAGCGCGCGCTCAGGCAGTTCCCCGACGTACAACGCGTGGTATCGCGCACGGGCAGCCCGGACGTGGCAACCGACGTGATGGGCATCGAGCAGAGCGACGTGCTCGTCATGCTGAAGCCGCGGAGCGAGTGGAAGACGGGACACGACGCAGCGAGCTTTGCCGAAGCGTTCGAGCCCGTCGTCAAGAAGGCACTTCCAGGATCGGTGTTCGCGTTCACCCAACCGATCGAGATGCGCGTCCAAGAGCTGATCGGCGGTGTGCGCTCGGACGTGGGCGTCAAGCTGTTCGGAGACGATCTGGACGTTCTGCGCAAGACGGCCGAGACGCTGTCGAGCGTGATTCGCGCTACCCCCGGCTCGGCAGACGTGCGCATCGACATGCAGACGGGCCTGAGGATCATCGATTTGGTGCCGGACTCCCGTCGCACCGGTCGCTTAGGGGTTCCGACGGCGGACGTGCTCGCCTTTACGGAAACGCTGCTCAACGGGCGCGAAGTGGGTCGCCTACGCGAAGGGGAACGTAACTTCGAGGTCGTGCTGCGCGCGGGTGAACCGCCGAGCCCCGACGTAGATCCGCTCAGTCGATTAAGGATTGTCCTTGAGGGTGGTCGGTCCGTCCTAGTGGGCGACATTGCCCAACTCGAGGTTCACGATCTCCCTGCCCAAATCAGCCGAGAGCAGGGGCGCCGTCGGGTCACGGTCGAGACCAACGTCCGCGGCCGCGATCTCGCGAGCTTCGTGACGGAGCTGCAACGTCGCATCGGTGAGGTCGAGCTCCCACGTGGCTACTTCATCGAGTTTGGCGGTCAATTCGAGAACCTGAAGCGAGCGACGCAGCGCCTGCTGCTGGTCGTGCCGCTCACGCTTGGAATCATCCTGGTGATGCTCTACCTGACCTTCGGAAGGGTCAGGCCCGCTTTGCTCATTTACGTCAACATCCCGGTCGCAGCGGTTGGGGGGTTGATGGCGCTCAAGCTGCGTGGACTCGATCTGTCGATCAGCGCGGCCATTGGATTCCTGGCGCTATTCGGGGTTTCCGTGCTCAATGGCGTGGTGCTAACGGCCGCGATCCGGTTCCAGGAGGACGAGGGTCACCCGCGGGAACAAGCCGTCTTGCTCGCAGCGTGTGAGCGCTTCCGGGCGATTCTCACCACGGCACTGGTCGCGGCGCTCGGATTCGTGCCGATGGCGTTGGCGACAGGAGTAGGAGCTGAGGTTCAGCGCCCGCTCGCCACGGTAGTAATTGGAGGACTCGTGACCAGCACGCTGGCGACGTTGTTCGCGCTGCCAACACTCTATTTGCGCTTTGGCGGCGCCGCCGCGGCCGATACGGACGCAGCAAGCGACGACTGACGGCCATTCGGCGTTGGTAGCGCGCGAATTGCCGTCACCCTCCCCGGTACAGCAGTAGTCGCCGGAACGGCAGCCGTCGCTGTCACCGTCGCTGGGTCTGTCACCGTGGCTGGGTCTGTCACCGTCGCTGGGTCTGTCACCGTCGCTGGGTCTGTCACCGTGGCTGGGTCTGTCACCGTGGCTGGGTCTGTCACCGTGGCTGGGTCTGTCACCGTGGCTGGGTCTGTCACCG
>JBLNFG010000714.1:0-5308 GCA_050263495.1 Myxococcales bacterium
TTGCGACCAAGTCTTTCACCATGTTAGCTTGCGCCCAACCATGGATCCTCGTGAAATGGAGTCGCTCGCAAGGCGACTGATCCACAACCCCCACGATCAAGAAGCCCTCCTTACAGCCCATCAGGCCGGTCAGTCCGATCCTACTGGGTATGCGATGTTCCTCGAGAAAGTGGGTACCGGCACCACCGAACCAGCGCTGTCCTGCCATTGGCTAACCGAGGCGGCGAACGTGTGGCTGGCGTCCTTGGGTGATGCGCCGCGTGCGGCGCGCGTGTTGATGAAGGCGATTGAGCGTGATCCTACGCAGCCTGCCGCCGGCGACAAACTTGCCGAATTGTACCGTGAACGTGGGGACACGAAGGCACTGGTCGCGTTGCTAGAGCGGCGCTGCAAGGCCATTGATGCTCTGGCTTCGACCGATGACAGTGTTCGAGCGCTCGCCGCGAGCATGCGCGAAGAGCTCGGTCGCCTCTGGAGCGAGCCACCCCTAGCGCAAGCAAGAAAGGCGATCGAGAACTTCCGCCGAGCAATCGAACTCGATCCCTCTAGTCAATATGCGATCTATGCGCTGCGCGAACTGCTCAAGGCCGAGCAGGCGTGGGCCGACGCCGTTCCTTACTATGAACTCGAGCAACGGCTCGTGGACGATCCCGAGCGTAAGCTAGCTCTCTATCAAGACGAGTCCGTCGTCCGCCAGAGTGCGGGTGACCGCATTGGAGCCACGGAATGCCTGCGGCGCGCGCGCCAATTGGAGGGTGGAGCCGACCCTGGACTCAAGCAGCAGCTCGCGACGATTACCCTGGAGCGAGTTCAAGCCCAGGAGCAGGTCCCTGATCCCGAACGAGCCGAGGCGGCGCAACTGTTCGTGGAATTGGCGGAAGATTATCCGGGTGAACACGGGCTCTCCTATTCAGTCTGTGCCTTGGAGGTTCAACCGAGCAGCGATCGCGCCGCTCAACTGGCCATGTACTATTCCGAAGAGCTGGGCCGCGAGGCGGAGGTGGTGCGGCAAGTTGCTCACTACCTAAAATCCAGCCCGGGTGGCGCACTTGCAGTCCAGGCACGTGAGTTCGTCAACAAGCTCGCTCAGTCGGGCCTGGCAGACGATTCGATCTTCGAAGCACTGGCGCCTACGGCGGATGCACCAGCCTCCGAGCGGGTGCAAGCGCTACTCGATCAAGCCAGCGCCCTGGCTCGACGCGCACGAAAACCTGAAGCGGCGGAGAAATACGCGCAGGTTCTGGAGCTTGACCCAGCAAATGAGGAAGCGGTGCAGTTCATGGACGGGTACTTGCGTCAACGTCGCAAGTACGTCGAGATCAGAGATCTATTTCGCAACGCGGCCGCCGTCGAAGACGCACCGTTCGAGAGCCGCAAGCAATGGCTGCGTGAGTTGGCTGGGTTGTGTGAGACGCAGCTTCGTGATGTCGACGGCGCGATCAAGGCTTGGCAAGACTTGGTGGTGCTCGACCCGACCGACGACGGTCCGCGCGATCAGCTCCAGAGACTGCTCGAGAAGTCAGGGCGGTGGGACGAGCTAGTGCAGCTACTTGAGCGTCAGGCCGAAGACGAAGAGGACGTCGAGCGGCGCGTGGCAATGGAGCGGACGATCGCGAAAATCCACGAGCAGAAGCGCAAGGATCCGGTTGCCACTGGCCAAACCTGGTCACGAATCGCGGCGTTACTGCAAGATGATGAGTCCGCAATTCAGAACGCCGTCAAGAGTTTCGAGCGCGGTGATCGCCTGGACTTGGCGGCGCAGTGCATCGCCGAAAACGTCGGGGCGATTACCGATGAAAACATGCGGGCGCACCTGTACGAAAAGCTCGGGACGCTCAGAGAGACTCAGGGCGATTGGCAGGGTGCCGGCGACGCCTACGCCGAAGCAGCCACCTTCCTTCGGACTGCCGTCTTGTTCGAAGCCGCCGAGAAGTGCTACGTCGAAGCCCAACTCTGGCTTCAAGCTGCGACGGTCGTCGACGACTTGGGTCAGCAGGTACCCAACGTCATCGACCGCGCAAAATTGCTCGCCACAGCGGCGGTGTACTTGGTGCGCGCCAGTAATGAAGATGGGGCATTGCAGCGCCTCGAGCAGGCCTCCGATCTCGATCCCACGAACGACGCCTACGCCGAGGATTTGGAACGAATCTACGCCGGGTCCCAGCGTCACGACGACATCGTTCGTTTGCTCTTGGGACGCGCAGAGCGCACGCGTGACAAGCAGAAGCGCGTGGAACTACGCCGACGAGCCAGCACGATTCAACGAGAGACACTCAACGATCCTGACGCCGCCAGAGAGAGCTTACTCTTGATCCTGTCGGATGGTGACGATCTGCCTGCGCTGCAGTTGCTGGAGAATGACGCAGAGCAGCGTCGAGAGTTCCAGGAGGCAGCCGAGTATCTGCATCGACTGGCCATGATCACACCCGAGCGCGCGGACAAGCTCGACTACCTGCTGCGCGAAGCTCGAATGACGGCGGAGGAACTCGAGAACCCGGTGGGCGGGATTGAACTCTACGAGCGCATCCTCAAGGAGTTCGATCGCGACAACGTGCAGTGCCTGGAAGCGATCGCCGCGTTGCACGAACTCCAGGACAATCCTCAGGGTATCGCCGACGCGCTGGAGCGCCAGCTTGCATTGCGAAATGAGCCATCGAAGCGCCTAGAGATTGCCTCACGTCTGGCGGACTTGTACGAGTCGCGCCTCGATGCTCCAAAGCAGGCGATTGCGATGCTCGATGTCGTTCGGCAGCTAGACGAGGAAAACTTCGTGGCGCTCACGCGGCTGTGCGAGCTCTCGGAACGCGTGGAGGATTGGCCTCGCCTGGCCAAACACCTCGCTGAGCAGGTGGCCATCGAGGGTGACGAGGTGGAGTTGAGTCGAATCGCCCGACAACTCGCCAAGCTCTATCACGAGAAACTCAACAATGACGATGAAGCGCTCAGCGTGCTGATGCAGGTGGCAGACGCGGGCGACGAGGAGTGTCGACAGGAGTACGTCACTTTAGCGGACAGCCTGGGCTGGAAGGGGATCGTCGCAACCAAGCTGGTCGAGTGGAACCTCGAGGCCAAAGGCAGCGAAGCGCGTAATCTCGCATTGCGAGGCGCATTTGGCCGTTTCCTGGCGGTGGGTCGGGATGCCGAAGCCGCGGGCGTAGCGAAGGAGCTGATCCGTTCGCGCGCTGCCGACGAGGAGCTCCTGAACGAGTTGGAGCGCATCGCCGTTCAGCTCAAGGATCTCGATACGCTCGCGATTGCCCATGATCTCATCGTGCAGAGCATGAGCGGCATTGCCCGCGCGGAGGAGACTGTACGTCAGGCGGAGGTGCTCGCCACAGTTGGAGTTGAGGCCTTGGACGCGATTCAGCATGGCGAGCAAGCACTGACGAGCGTCGCCCCGAGCGAGGCCGAACCTTTGCTGCAGAGGCTGAGCGCGCTGGCGCAAAGCCCCGAACAAGTCATCGACTTGTACGAACGGCAAGTCACACGCTGCAAAGCGGCACCGGACCGTTTGCGCGCCCTGGCCCGCGCGGCACAGGTGGCTGCCGAAAGAGACGCGAACGAACGCGCGCGCACGTTCTTCGATATTGCCCTTGGCGGAGCAGTCCAGCCGGAAACCATGACCCTGCTCGAGGAAATCGCGCGGGAGACGGACGAGCGTCGGGGCACGTCGGTGCTCCGAAAGACGCTCGCTGAAGCGTTTGCGTCGGGTGGTCAGGGTTCGAAGGATGGCGGCCGAACCCGTTCCGCGCTGTTGCGGCGGGCGTCGCAGCTGGCGTTCTCGGAGCTGAATGATCGGGATCTGGCCTTCCAATGGTTGGCGGATTCCATCATCACTCACGTTAATGACGAAGGGCTCGACGAACTTGAGCGCCTCGCCAATGAAGCTAACGACCTGCGACGTGCGGAGGCGGTGCTGACTCGGGCGCTCGACGAGGTGTTCGACGGACCGCTCGTGCGCAAACTGCTGTCGCGACGAGCAGCGCTGCGTCGAGATCACCTGAGCGACAAGAATAACGCGGCCCAGGATTTGAAGCGATTGCACGAGCTCTCGCCTTCGGATCAGGCGGTGGTGCAAGATCTGACCCAGCTCTACACGGAACTCGGTGATCACCGTGGCATGGTGCAATTGTTCGAGGACCAAATCCTGCGCGGGAAAGACCCCGCCCTGCGCGCGGAGTTGGCACGCAAGGTTGCTAGAACTTGGGAGGAGCAGCTTGGCGACGCTCGTGAAGCGGCCGATGCCTGGCGACGCGTCCTGCGACTGAAGCCCGGCGACGTTGAAGCGACGCAGGGGCTCGACCGAGCGAAAGCCAACATGCTGAGGCGGCCCACGACTCCGTCGATTGCGCCCAGCTTCGTCCCGGGCGCGATTGCAAGCGCTCGCCCAGAACCTGCGGATGCAGAGCCACCGGCGAGACAGGTGTCACCGTCAGAGCCAGAGCCTGCACCGAGCGAGCTCGAGAAGCTTGAGCTTGCGCCGTTGGGCGAGGGCTTCGACGAGGAGCGACAGACTGCGCCAGCGGCTATGTCTACGGAGGACGAACCCGGTCAAGCCGCGCCAGAATCGAGTGCCAACGCTGAGGCGCAACCGGTGCAGCAGGTGAGTAGCGAAGAGGCTCAGGCGCGTTCCGAGCTGAGCACGGACGTGGACAAGCCAGAAACGGCGGACGCGAGCCCGATGGAAGCCCCGCCGCTCCCCTTGGATACTCCTCAAGGCGTACCGGCGCCTGAGCCGCCCCTCACTGAGCCCACTGAATCGACAGTGGCGCAAAGTGTGGAACAAGTCGCGCCTGCCGCGGAAAAGCCAGCGCCGCGGCCCAAAGAGAAAGCGCCGCCAAAGACCAGACCAGAGCCGCCGGTTAAGGCGGAGCCGCCGGCACGGTCAGAGCACTCGGTGCCGCCACCGCCACCCCGTTCGCGCCCGGTCCCAGGTGCACCAGCGCGTACTTCCGGAGGTCCTCCGGGGGGCCGTCCACCACCACCACCCTCGACCTCCCTCAGGCCTGGGATGCCGCCGAAGCCGCCAGGACGGGGAGCGCCGCCGCCTCCGCCAAAAGGAGCGCAACGCGGACCAGCCTCAGCTCCGGTGAACGCCAAAGAGGCTGCTGAAGTCAGCGTCGATCTCGAGGAAGGGGTCGATGTCGACGAATCCGAGTTGATCGAGGGCGACAAGTAAGAGTTGCGACCTAGTACCCCGAATCTTTTGAAGTGATGAGTGCTACCGAGGTGAGGGGTACTAGGAATTCGCGCAGCGAATTCGGGTTTGGGCGACCGGGAGTGGAAAGGTGCACGAAGTGAAGCTTTC
>JBLNFG010000715.1:0-6627 GCA_050263495.1 Myxococcales bacterium
TACCCAGGCAAGCACCGCTCTGGCACGTGTCCGTTTGGGTGCAGGCGTTGCCGTCGTTGCATCCCGCGCCGTCCGTCTTGTTCGGCGTGGAACAGGTGCCTGTCGCGGGCGAGCACGTACCTGCATCGTGACACTGGTCGATGGCAGTGCAGGTAATGGGATTGCTACCCGTGCAAGCGCCACCCTGGCACGTGTCCGTCTGGGTGCAGGCGTCGCCGTCGTTGCAGGATGTCCCGTTTGCTTTGGCGGCGGGCACTGAGCACAGGCCCGTCGCAGGCGAGCAGCTCCCGGGATCGTGGCAGTCGTCACCACCTCCACAGACGACAGGATTGCTACCGGTGCAGACCCCGGTTTGGCAGCTGTCGGTCTGCGTACAGGCGCTACCGTCGTCACAAGCAGTCCCGTCGACCTTCGGGGTTCCAATGCAGCCCGAGCCGTTCGGAACCGATGCGGACTCGCACGGCCCGGGTGCACAGGCATACACGGTTCCCGCGCACACTCCCGCTCCATCACAGCGATCGTCTTTGGTGCCCGGATTGCGGTCATTGCAACTGGCAGTAGTGCTCAGGTTGGCGTTAACACAAACACCGGCATTGCAGGCATCACTGGTGCAGTCGTTGCCGTCGTTGCAGTCCGCTGCGCCCGAGCAGCCGTTGACCGTAACACTTAGTGCGACGCTATTCGACGTACCACCATCGAAATCGTCAATCGTATAGTTGATGCTTACACCGCCGAAAACGCCGCCAATGGGTGCGAAGTGCACGCGCCCGTTGAGCAACGAGGTAAACGCGCCCTTTCCGGTCACTAGATAGGTGCTTTGGATCCCAGCCGTACTTGGATCGAGATCTACCGCAGACACGTCGATGAGGCCGTCGGGATCCGAATCGTTTGCTGCAACGTCCAGGTCGCCCCCGATCGAGCTCACCGTGAAAGTATCGGTGACGGCAACGGGCGGAGCGTTCACGCGAACGGTAATGCACCCTCCCGTGGGCGCGGTGCTGCAGTTCGAACCTGCAACGGAACTGGCCGAGGGCAACGGCGTTCCATCGTCACCGATGGAGTAGCTGATCGCCGCCGTACCCGTGAAGCTCGCCGCGGGGACAAAGGTGACAGAGCCAAAGTTTGCACTGCCCGTGTCGGTGTCAACGGTCCAAGTGCCAGCGGCGTTGATGAACACGCTTTGGAGCCCCGCTGTCAGTGGATCCAGATCGCACAACGCATCGTCGATGAAGCCGTCCACATCCGTATCGTTGGTCCCTGGCGGATCGAGTACGAGTGAGACGCCCTTCTGGGTACTGGCTTGATCCGGATAAGCCACAGGAGCATCGTTGACCGCCGTGAGGGTGATCGTGGCGACACCGGTCGAGCTATTCCCCTGCGGATCCGTCACGACGTAATTAAACTCGTCCGCCGTCCCGTTGAAGTCGGGCGCGCCGTTGACTCTCAGGCTCGTCAATTGCGCTGCCGTCAGACTCTGGTTGATGCTAACGGGCGTCACGCCGTCGGCGAGATAGATCACGGCCTGGCTCGACCGCGGCAGACGCTTGACCGTGACGGTCAAGTTGGCCTGAGCGGTGTCAACGTCGGTAGGCGCAGTGATTCCTAGGTTCCCGCCCAGCACATCCTCGAGCAATGCGACCGTCTGTGTAGCAGCCACTGGTGCGGAGGTAGCCGATGCGGCCGTTGAAACGCTGACCGTATTCGAGTTGAAGGCAGTGGCGTTGGTCTGGGTCGTCTTGACGTTCGCAGTGTTGGAAATCAGCGTGCCGCCCGCAACCCCGCTGTTCACAGTAGCTCGGAACGTCACCGTCATGCTCTCACCCGGTTTGAGCGAAAGCTGACCGTCGAGGTTCTGGGTCAGATCCCAGGAATTTCCCGCAATCGGCACTGAACCGGACGCGGTACGGGTGGTCCCCGCGATCTGAAGCAACAGCGAGACGTCATCCGGCACGAATACCGCGCTCGCTGTGCCCGTGGTCGTGAACCGAAGGCGTGCATTGCCGGTAAGCTCGCTCGGTTGCAGCGGGTAACTGGCAGGCGTGCTCGTATTCACCTGCGTTCCCAGCGAGATTGTGTCTAGGGTGCGCCAGGTGGTGCCACCGTCTCCCGATACTTGCACCAAGGCGGTTTGGCCCGACTTTGCAGTGGGCACGCGGTAGGAGAAGCTGAGCGTCGCCCCGGTTGCGCCTACGAGCGACAGCGGTCGTTGGAGCCCGAGTCCTTCCACCGCCGCCGTCATGTTGGGGCAAGAGGTCGACGCGCAGTTGTTCGTTCTCACCCGAATCCGGCCACGATTGGGGCGGCCGTTGCCGTCGTTGATCTCGGTCCAGGGCCCTGCCCATGGCTGTTGACCCGTACTGCCGTTGTAGCTATTGCCTGCGAAGCTGTCGGCAATCGTTGCGGTGTAGGATCGATAGGTGACGCTCGTACTGCCCGCAACGTAGGTCGTCGTGGTAGCCGGATAGGGATCGTAGATGTGGATGTTGTCGAGCTTCGTGCCTCCCGCGTTCAGCAGGGTCAAGGTGTAGCTCAGGGTTCCACCTGGATTCACCGTCGTCGGCGCCGCAGGCGAGACGCGCTTGATGAGCACGGGGTTGTTGCCCGTAGTGGTAACGCAGCCTTGAGCACTGGCCGTGTTGCTGCCCAGATCGACGTCATTCGAAGTCGTGGTTCCGGTGACGTCAACACCGAAACACCCTGCACCGGTCACGGTTCCGTGCACCACGATGCTCACTGGATTGCAACCATCGAGGTCACCGAGCGCGCAGTCATAGACGTTCGTGTTGGGCGCTGCTCGCGACGCACAAGCAATACCTGCAGGCGAAGTGGTCACCGAAGTGACCGTGTATTGACTCGCCGGTGGCAACGTGAAGGTGACGTTAGAATTGACCGTGCTAAGGCCGCCAACGTTGTTGGCCGTGATCGTGTAATCGAGATTCGAGCCCACGCTCGGAGTCAAGCTCGACGGCGTTACCGTCACGGCGAGATCGGGCAGACCGAGAATCGTCGTATCGCGCGCATCGAAGGCCACACGACCGCAACTGTCCGCCACAGTCAGGCGAATCACGCACGGGGTATTCTGGATTGCGGCCGGCGGCGACATGAACGTGGTATTGGCCTCCGTGGGCGTTCCAAACGTGCCGCCGCAGGAGCTCGTCCATTGGTAACTAGCGATGGTTCCCGAAGAGCTGGCGGTGGAGGTGAGACTGACGCCGGTCGAACCGAACATCCGCGTGGGAACCGATGCCCGCACTACCACCGATTTCTCGGAGGCATTCCACAGCACTAGATTCAAGAATGCACGCTGAGACGCGATCTGGTCGGCGCTCGTCCCGCTGAAGTTGTGAGAGCCCTGGTACATGACTACGCCCGAACTCGCGAGACCGTAGCCGCGTCCATAGGCGAGCTTGGCCGCCAGCCCCGGTGACTTGCCGGTCGTCACGTCCGCCTGATCCGGATCCCAAATCGAAACCTTGGTCGTGGGTCGCCAAGCGCCGCCGCGATACGGCAAGTACACCGCTTCGGATCCGCCCGACACGGCGCTGTCGACTTTGCCCAAGAACTGCATGACCGGATCGGCAACGGACGTCGAGTCGTAGTTGTACGGCGGGTAAGCGTTGACGTGATTGGCATAGTTGATAAGCCCAATCGACGACAAGAAATTCATATCCGGAGCGCTATCGCCATCACCATCGAGTTCTTCGAGGATCGAGACCGCATGGCATCCGACCCACAGGAACCCTCCATTCGAGACGAAGCTCTTCAGGTTGCCATGGTTGGCCCACGTCGGGTCTGCGTGAGGCAGAATGAACATGTCCTGACAGACATTGAGGGAGGTCGGATACTGGACGGGGAACGTCGGAAACCCTGCCGCGGTCAGATACGTTTGCGCGATGGCACCGTTCTGTGGATCGAGCACGATGTTCGGAAACCCAGTGATGCGCTTGAAGTAGGTCGGCGGCGTGAACGCGCTCTGTGTCGGGCCGTACACGACTACGCCCTGTGCCACCCATCGGTTCACAGTGGCTTGAGCTGTCGCAACGAACGCGCTCGGAATGACAAAGCTGCTGCTCCTGAAGGCACGACCGTCTACCGTGAAGTCAACGTCCGTGTTGGAAGTCTTGCTGGTGTTGTAGGCCCAAAGAACCGGGACCTTAAGGTTCTTGACCAAGTCGTAAACCAGGCCATAGGGGTTCAAGGCGTTGCCCTGGGTTTGCGGTGAGCTCCCCAGATCGACAATGAGCGCACCGGGCGCTTTATCGTCCACAGTCGATTCGCCTCCGGAACCGCCCGCACCACAAGACAAGGGTTGTCGGGCAATCGCCACTTGCTCGTCGCTCAAGCTGCGATGCTCCGTCGTCGAGCCGCAGGCGCCCACGAAGAACGCGAGGCTCAGCGTGACGAGAGGAAGCCAAGAGAGACGATACGGCGTGCGGCTTGACGTCGAAGAGTTCATGCAGTCCCTCACAATGCGAACAATCGCGCTAAATCCGACAAGCTGGGTGGGGCAGCTAGAGCGGGGCCTGTTGACTCCCCTGCGAGAATCAGAGTCCGGCCGTCCCCCCTTACGGGTCCGATGCCAGCTGTCATGTGGTCTGCGCGACTACGGCGGGCGCTCGCAGCGCATTACCCCCCGAAGCCTGATTGGGATGCAACGACCGGGGATTATTGGATTGTTGTGCGACGAAATCCGCACGCGCCTAGCGCGCACGCAGTTCGCGGGCACAACCGTCCTGCGCCCTTAAGCGCCCGAGCTACGCCAGTCATGTCACTCTGGACCTGATCAATGGACGCTCCGCACTGGACGTCGTTACAGAATTCGAAAGCAAGAAGCGGAGCGCGTACGGGGCCGTCGATCGCTACTTAGTCGATGCCGGTATCGAGCCGGTCCACGAAAGGTAGCAAAATGGCCCAACTGTCGTTCAACAACGCGGGCGGACTTGGTCCGATGGCAGCTACGCCGGAAGTTGCGCTAGAAGACTGGCAGGCGGCGCTGCGCGTCAACCTTACGAGCGCCTTTCTGGGGGCTAAGCACCAAGTTCCGGCGCTATTGCAGCGAGAATCGGGTTCGCTGGTTTTCACGTCCACCTTCGTGGGCTACACCGTCGGCATGCCAGGAATGGCCGCTTACGCCGCTAGCAAATCGGGCCTAGTCGGGCTCACGCAGGCATTGGCTGCCGAGTTCGGACCGCGTGGGGTGCGCGTCAATGCACTGCTGCCTGGCGGTACGGATACGCCCATGGGGCGGTTGGTGACCCGCACGCCCGAGGCGTTGGCGTTCGTGCAGGGATTACACGCGCTCAAACGGCTCGCCGCGCCAGAAGAAATCGCTCGCGCCGCGCTATTCTTAGCGTCGGATGCGGGCTCGTTCGTTACCGGGAGTGCTCTGCTGGTCGACGGCGGAGTGTCGATCACTCGAAGCTGAGAGTCGCGATGACACGCTCGAAGCAGCCTCCCACCGTACCGGCCGCCATCGACGACCCACGCTGGCACAGCGTCGTTCGGCGCGATCCGAGTGCGGACGGCCTTTTCTTCTACTCCGTAAGAACGACCGGCGTATATTGCCGGCCGTCTTGCGCCGCGCGCCAGCCTCGACCCGAGAACGTCGCTTTTCACGCGACGCGTGCGGAGGCGGAGCACGCCGGCTTTCGTCCCTGCAAGCGCTGCAAACCAAACGAATGCGACCCCTCGAGCCGCCAACACCAGCGGGTGGCTGCAATGTGCCGGTTCATCGAAGGCAGCGAGAAGCCGCTTGCTCTCGAGCAATTGGCTAGGAAAGTGGGGCTCAGTCCTTTCCATGCTCACCGGTTGTTCAAGCTCGCCACTGGGGTGACTCCCCGGGGTTACTTCAATGCCTGGCGCGGCGAGCGTCTGCGCCGCGAACTGCTTGGGTCGAGTAGTGTTACCGAAGCGATCTACGGGGCAGGCTTTAATTCCTCTGGTCGCTTCTATGCCGAGGCACCGGCCCGGCTCGGCATGACTCCGTCGCGGTTCCGCGCTGGCGGCGCGGCCGAGCGCATACGTTTTGCGCTCGGCGAATGCTCGCTCGGCTCGATCTTGGTTGCGGCCAGCGAACGCGGCGTGTGCGCCATCGCTCTTGCCGATCAGCCTGAGCCGTTATTGCGCGAGCTCGAGCAGCAATTCGCGCAGGCCGAGCTGATCGGTGGCGATCGCGCCTTCGAACGTCTGGTGGCGCAGGTGGTCGGGCTAGTGGAGCAACCGTGGCGCGTCAGCGAGCTACCCCTAGACATTCGAGGAACCGCCTTCCAGGAGCGTGTCTGGCGAGCCCTACGTCGGGTTGGTCCCGGAACGACCCTAACCTACGGTGAGCTTGCCAAGCGGATTGGCGCGCCCACCGCGGTGCGAGCCGTGGCGCGAGCGTGCGCAAGCAATCGAGTGGCGGTCGCGATTCCATGCCATCGTGTGGTTCGCGCCGACGGTGCGCTGTCAGGTTACCGTTGGGGCGTGGAGCGCAAACGCCAGTTGCTGCAGCGAGAGGCTGCGAGGACGCGGCCAAGTACAACCGAAGTAACCGCCCCGCAGAAACCCATGGAGTGACGCTTTGCCGTCGACACCTCACGGTCCATGGAACCACCCGAGCCACGTTCAGCCGGTCATGTGCCACGT
>JBLNFG010000716.1:0-16427 GCA_050263495.1 Myxococcales bacterium
ACATGCCGATGCGCGAGGGGGCAGTCGCTCGCTGAAACGGCTGTGTTGCGCGTGCCGAAAGTCTTACGTTTGCCGCGCGAGCCCGCAGCTTGACTTGTGCCGAGCATTGTGTGCACAGCACCGAGCCTGTGTTGAGCTGTCGGGCGTCATGGGTTCATCGCTTGAACCCGAGTTGGTCCGAATAAGGGGCATTTCGCAAGCTCCGCACGCGCTCGGGGCCACGTTCGCTTCGGTGCTCGACTTCCCGGTCTACCACGGGTTAGGTTCGGAAGGTTGGAAGAGGAATCTCAACTATGTCCGAATGCGAGGCCCTCGAAGGATGCCCGTTCTTTCATGACCGGATGCGCGCTATGCCCGCCGTTGCAACATTGGTGAAGCAACGCTATTGCCTGGGGCAGGATCACGCCCAATGTGCTCGCTACGTAGTAAAGTCAGCACTTGGATCAGGCCAGGTTCCTGCGGACATGTTCCCTGACCAGATCGATCGGGCGCAACAATTGATCGCTGCTCGAGGCGCCCGTTAGGGTGTTGAGGGTCCTCGCTCGGGCAATTCAAACCTTCGAGGTGAGGAGTAGTTGCGAAGCGAATTGGATGGGAGGAGGCCGCGACGCTCGTCTGATGCGTGACAGGTAGAGGAATGGCAAAGGGGCGCTAAGATGAATGTCCGGCTAGGGAATTCCCACAGCTCAACGAGTAGCCGAGCTGTGAAGGCTGGGGCTGGCGCACGTACGCGATCACGGCCGGCCAGAATAGGCCTAGGGGACGAATTCGTCGCAATAGGTTACGCCGCGTCAGGGCCTTTTTGTTCCCGGTGGTGGTCGGAGTGGCGATGCAGGTCCTCGTTTCCGATTTTCTAGTATTCTTGCTGACTGGTCACCTTCAGCAAGAGGTGGAAGATGAGGCCGTCGCGACGCTAGACTGGGGCGACCAGAGCAAGCTGCATCGCTTGCGCTAGATACAGCCCGACAATGGAGCCGTCATGTCCCCCCCGCTGAGTGTAAGGTTCTTGAAGCGCACCATCGACATCATTGGGTCGAGCGTTTGCATTGCGGTTACTCTGCCGGTTTTTCCGATTCTCGCCGTCATCGTGAAGTTGGATTCGCCGGGTCCGGTCTTCTATTCTCAGGTTCGCGCTAAAGGGCTCGAACCGAAAGCCCCCGGTGACAACTCCGTCACGCCGAAGTGTGTCGCGTTCCGGTTATACAAATTTCGCACAATGAAGCACAACGCCGAGAAGGCGACGGGGGCAGTGCTCGCGCAAAAGAATGATCCGCGGGTCACTCGGATCGGACGCTTCATGCGTCGGGTTCGCTTGGACGAGCTTCCGCAGTTTTGGAACGTGTTGAAGGGCGACATGAGTCTGGTTGGCCCACGACCAGAGCGTCCTGAGCTCCTCGCAGACCTCGCGCTTGCAATACCGTTCTTCGAAGAAAGAATTCGTGATTGCAAACCAGGACTGACCGGACTCGCACAGGTTTCATTAGGGTATACGGGAGCAATTCCCGATAGCAGCGAACTCGCAGCTTTTCGTGATTCTCTGCAAAACCCCTTTAAGCTGGAGGAAGCGGAAGGTGCGCTCGCAGATGATCTAAGGGCCAAGCTCCTTTACGACCTTGCTTACACAGCGGCTCTTGAAAAGCTGTCCACGTACATCATGATGGAGTTGAGAGTGATTCTGATGACACCACTAGTGGTCTTGCGGGGGTCTGGCCAGTAACTCAGGCTGTCTGGTCGACCGCTTCATACTTCACCGAGCCACTGCGCGATGTTTCACCTACAATTGCCCCTTGACACGGCATACTGCCCAGGCACGATGAACGGCCTGAGCTGAAAGCAGAGAGGATTCCATGGTTCCAGCCGCCGGCGAAGCGAATCAGTACCGGGCCGTTGCGGCGGATTGTGAGTGTTTGGGCGATGCTCGGGTGGTCACGATCACCGTACCTGGTGAGATCGAGTTTCGAGGCCCAGTACTCTCGGCCGTAGCAAGTCTCTGCAAAATTGCGTGTCCCGACCAGTCAGTTGGCACGGAATTCACCAACGAAGTGGTGTCCGCGGTCGGCGAGGGCTTTAACAACGCAGTTATACACGCCTACAAACAGATGCGTGGCATTGTGTGCCTTTCGGTATCCTTCGATTCTAACCAGTTCGTCGTTGAGCTGACCGAGAATGGCCGCGCGTTTGACCCTGAGAACGTGCCGACGTTTGCTGAAGACGAGCTGCGTGAATCCGGGTTTGGCCTGTTTATCATTCGAAGCTTTGCAGACGAAGTCTCGTATACGGCAGGGCCGCCGAATCGATTACGAATGGCGAAGTGCTTGCCACGGTAGTGATCGCGCTCGTCGAGGTCGATGTTAGTTTGAGAGCGTTTGTGTTCCGCCTTGGAGGGGTGCGTGGCTGCTCCAACTCCGTCGATGACAATTCTTGAACCGGTCGCATCAACAAGAGCGAGCGACAACGCCCGCCGGGATTCGCTCAGGACCTGCCATCGATCGGGCGACACCCTCCCGACCCATAGCCAAGTGTTCTCTCTACCCAACAGGTGCTCAGGTGACGCGGTTACCGGAGCAGGCAGGTGCCAAGAAAGCTGAAGAGAGCCGAATCTTGCTATTCTTGTTTCTGTGTGTTTTGGGCCCCGACGCCGAGACGGCCAAGAGGGCAACAGCCGCTCCACTCAAAAATTTGGACATGTCCCGGGCATCGAAGGGCCGGGCGGGTGCGTGAGACGACTGCTAGAGTCTTGCTAAGGGCCCGTGCAGCGGCTTAATCATTGCTGAGTAGCAATGACTGCAATTTCTCAAGGGGATGAACTGAATGTGGCGATGGCGCGGCAGGTATGGGGCTTTGACGACAACCCTGGTCACCGTAGCGGGCTGTACCTACGGGTGCAAAAGCAGCGTGAGCGACTACGATGAACCAAGGTATGGTTGTCAAACCCACCAACCGTCAGTTGCACTAGTCGACGCGGGCATTCGTGTTTCCCGAGCCACCGGCATGGATCCACAGTGGCCGAAGTATTATGCAACGTCGTCCAACCAACGACCGTTTGAGATCGACGCGCTTCCGGGGGAAACAGCTGCATTCCAGATCGTGATAGCAAGTGGTGTAGACGGACTTGAGGGCGTGAGCATCGACACGACCGATTTTCCGAACTTTGGCTTACGCGCGACGGAACCTGTGGAGATTTTCCTGGTTCACGAGATCCCGATTCAACGCAGGTCGGGCGGGCAGCGCCTGCACGAGTCGCTCGGATGGGCTTCCTCGGCAATGCCGCGAGCACCCCGACCACCGACCACGATAGCCGACGCGTTGATTCCGATTGCCCACGCGCCGCACTGGGCGCCTTATCCAAGCCAGATCCCGGCGCGTTCGAGCCAGGCATTTTGGGTTGACCTGCGCATCCCGGAATCGGGCACTTTCCCAATCACGAAATTTGGGACCCTGCGGGTCCGTTCACAGGCGGGAATGCTCGCTTCGATTCCGATCAAAGTGTCGGTGGGGTCAACCCCGCTCCCGTATGCGGCGGCGAGAACCATGTTGTACTTTGACCCGCAAGAGATCGTCAAGCGGGTTGGAACAGCCGAAGCCGTAGACCAGTATCTGCAACTAATCCATGCACACGGCATCTCATCGAGCTTTCCACTTGAGTCGCGTAACGACGTGCAACGCTTCTCACAATACCTGAATGGCGACCTATTCTCTGAGAGACACGGTTACGTTGGCGCTGGCGCGCAACGATCGGCCGACGTGGTCGTGATCGGGGCTTACGGCGCAATGGAAGACCCACGTCCCGATTCGCTTGCCAGAGTGGATGAAATGCTACTCGAACTTGAGCGGCTCGGGTTGACTGATTCGCCGGGCAAGTGCGACATATTCCTATATGCGATCGACGAACAATGCGACAGTCCGCGCGGGCGATTGTGGCAAGAGGCATTGAGAAGCGCCGAATCGGAGCGGCTCCGACGGCTGCGAGTTGGTCAGACTTGCAGTGAAAGCCCGGCAGGGCAACCCGTCGACCTAGTCATGATGTTTGCGTCGGCATACTCGCCCACCAACGCGTGGCGAGGTCGCCGCACAGATAAACAGGTTTGGATCTACAACGGGATGCTTCCAAACACCGGCTCGTTCCTCACCGATGCTCCGACCCTGTCACTCACGGCGAACGGTTGGCTGCAAGCAGCCCACCGCATCGACCGATGGTTCTACTGGGAGTCGACCTTCTGGGAAGATGGCAATCGAGGCGGCTTAGGGCCCTACGACCCATTTGCCACCGCAGAAACGTTTCACAATGATCAGGGCGACTACTGTAACGGCGATGGCATGCTCGTGTACCCTGGCCGCCAGCTGCAATTCCCACAGCACGATCTCGGGCTCGACGGCGTAGTGCCGTCCATCCGACTAAAGCAATGGCGCCGGGGCGTGCAGGACGCCGCATATGTCGAACTTGCACGACAACGAGATCGCAAAGCCGCAGAGCGCATCGTGAACTCGGTCGTAACGGGAGGGCTAGATGCCGCACATGGGGGCAGCCGCGTGCCTTGGCGCGGGCAAGCAGAAGCGTTCGCGCGCGCGCGCAAACAGATGTTCGACCTAATCGAATCCAAACCGAAGTGAGTCCGCACACGGAGGATTGCGGTGCCCAGCTCGAGAACGTTTTGGCACCGTAGCGAAGCCTTGCGCTGGAGCACACACTTGTGCAACTCAGCAGATGACGCACAGGATCGGTCTGGCTCAATAACCCACGCCTCGCCCACGCGCTCATGCCGACAGAACGCACGCAAACGGAAAATCGGATCCGGGCCCTCACTCGTGGCGACAGCGTGAGAGCGGAAAGAAAGCGAGCATTCGTGCGCGCACGCAAACAGAGTGACGTGGCTCCGCCCATGCGCGCAGCTCGTTAGGCGAGCACGCGTTTGGCATGTGGAGAGACCAGGCGCGGTCGTGCGCTGCCGCACGTGAAGGATTGCGGTAACCACCACCTCGAGAACGTTTGGTTGTCTGCAATCGTCGCGCTAACAAGTGACGTGGCTCCGCCCATGCGCGCGCAGCCGCCAGGCGAGCACGCATTTGGGGGGAGCAAGCTTTGGCACAGCCAAAGCGGTGGGGGGCAGGCAAAAAGCGCGCAGCGGTTCGCTCATTCGGCGCCGAGCAGGATGGTGCCGATGATGTTTGCCGGGGCAAGATGTTCTTCGGCACGGCGCAAGTCACCAGCGTGTGAACGCCCACTGATTGCGGTAAACAACAACGCGTCGACAGTATCCACAATCATATTGACTTCTGCGCTTCCGAGCACCGATGGGCAGTCCACTACGATGTATGCGTATGCTTGGGTTGCGAGACGTCGCATCGCCGCTTTGAACGCGGGTGCCCACATCATTCGTGATTGCTTTTGTGCAGGGTCAACAGCCAACACGTGAAGGTTGTCGAAGTACGCTGCGACGACGTCCCATGAAGCGCTCGGGTGATCTAGAGAGTGCTCTAGCTGCGCGGCGAAACAACTTGGCGGCGTGAATCCCAATAGTTCGGCAATTCTGGGGCGCTCGAAGTTTGCTTCTAGAAGAAGCACGCTCTCCCGCCCGTCCTCGGCTAGCGCCATCGCGAGATTGATTGCCGTCGTGGTCTTTCCCTCGTGTACCTTGGGGCTAGTCACGGCAATCGTCCGCGGATCGCCCTGGTTTCTCAAGCGGTAGCGCAGCACACGATAGCTTGCCGCGGTAGCGCCGCTCGGGTCGGTCTGCATCGGCAGCCAACGCACGTGCTGAGCAGGGGTATTATGCACAGCAACCACGCGGGCAACGCCGCCGATGGTCGATGATTTGCGTCCTAGTAAAGGTTCCGTTTCAGACATTTCACGCCTCCCGGACGCGCCGTGTGACGAGTGGCACCGTGTGCGCGATCGGGCCGATGCCGTGTACCCTTACATCGTGTCGGTTATATAGGCGATCATCCGTCAACGCGAGAACGAATGCGGTGAGAAGGCCAAGGAACATGACGATTCCTGCTCCAGCCGCGCCTGTCTTCTTCTTGCCACGAGTCACTGGCTTACGTGGCACGTACGCCTCGTCAATGACAATGATCTGACCTCCACCACTCGATCGAACTTTCGCCAACAGCGATGCTTTGAACAGCTGCTTTTGGATCTGATCATTGCGTTCGCGCGCTGAGAAAACCTCGCGATTGAGGGAAGACCATTCGGTCTCCAATTCGACGATGCCACTGCTCTCGTTGAGTGCGGTGTCAGTAACCGTCGTGTCCTTGCGCGCCTCGGGGAGCGCACCCTTCGCAGTGAGGATCATCCGCTGTACTTGATTGAGCTCGGCCTTGAGCTTGTCCAGCGATGCGCCATCGCCCGCCGGCGACGCAATCGCGGTAGGTGCTTGCGTCGCGGGTAGCGCCAAAGACGGCGCGCGGGCTGCTTCCCGCGCTGCGACGAGACGTTGCTCGGCGACGCGTACCTGGGAACGAGCGGCAACGACGTCGGGGTGCTTGTCCGTATAATGAGAGAGACGGTCGGCGAGCGTCTCCTGTGCACGCTTCAGGTTGCGCTCAGCCTCTGCTACGCTCGGAGGCGGGGCGTCAACCATGGGAGGGCCAACGGGCGTTGTGGGTTGCGGCTTTGACGCGTCTTGGATCCGGCGCTGCAAACGCGCTGCCTGCCGATTCAGCGCCGCCAAGGGGTCCCCCGCTTTGCTGCTGGCGGCCTGCTCGCGCGCAGCCCCGGCGCGAATCGCCGTGCCCATCTGCGTTGCCGCCGACTCGAGCGCGAACTCCGGATGTATCGAGAGAAACTCCGCTAGGCTCTGCTCGGCTTTCGACAGCTCCTTCGTTGAAGATGCCAGCTGTGCCTCGAGAAAGGTCACCGTCGATTGAGATTGCTCGGTGCTGTAAGTTCGAGCTTGATCAGTCGTGGAAGCAACGAGGTCTTTGATCACCTGGACGACCTGCTGCGGCGACTCGCCCCGGTACGAAATCGTAATCGCATCACTCTCGGCGACGATGAATCGCGTATCTTGACGCATGCGCTCGACTGCTTCGATCTCGCCAAGCTTCTCTACCACGTCGCGATAGAGTCCGTTCGCGGCAATAATTGGGGTCAGCGTCGCGCGTGAAAGAGCAGCTTCCCGCAGGCGCGAGTTTCGCGAACGTCTCGACTCAGTAGGCCCCGCCGCGGAACCAATTGCCGTGTCGGCACTGATAACCTCGCGGTACAGCAACACCGTGCTCGACTCATAGATAGGCGGAACGAGGATTGGCGCGACAAAAAATGCTGCGATAGCGATCGTGCCAAAGGCCACGAAAACGGGCCAGTACAACAGCGTGCGCTTGATCAAGTGGAGCAGGCGCCCTACCACCTCTCGATAGGTCAAGGAATCAGCAGGTTGTGCATGTTGGATGTCTGCGTTCATTTCCCACCTCGCTCAGCCACGACGCGTCGCGTCCAGGCGCCACAATCCATTCCCTCGAACGCCCGGACCTCTCCCAGCGGGTGAAGTCCGATGCGCCGTAGACCGTCACTATCACGCGCACGCGCATCGAACGTGCCCACCGCGAGAGCAATTAGCGGCATCAGCAAGAAAACCGCGCAACACGTGTAAATCACGGTACGCTGACGATCGGTCAGCAATGCTTCAGGCAGTTCACCTGGGTCGACGATTTCGAAACGCAACCCCCGATCTTGGCGCTCGAAGTCGCTGCGCAGCCGGAGCATCTCGGCTCGAGCGGCGTAGGCGTTCATCTCGTTCTCGGTTCGGAGAATGCTCGCTCGCAGGTGCTGCAGCGCGACGTCAACTGCGGCGGGAGACTCCCAAACTGACCGTTTATAGGAGAGTTCGGCGTGCTGCTGGTTGAGCTTCACGAACTGCTCGTGGAGCTCATTGACGCCCTCACCAACGCTGCGTGCAATGGCAGCCGAAAACCTCTGACGCTCCTCGATTTGGCTGTTTTCGACAAACTTCCCGAGGCGCCGAACGACTGCCAGCGACGTTTCCGGATCTGGTCCGGAGAAACTTATCGCGATGCGAGTGGTGCGGGTGAGTTCATCGCTAGCCTCGCTCTCGAAATCGTTGTCGAAGACCGCAAGCTCGATGGAGTCCCGCATGAGTTGCTCACCCCAGCTGGGGTCGGCGGCGCGTTGTGACTTGTACAGGCCGAACTCTTCGGCCACGGAAAGTAGGACGTGTCGGGACAGGGCCACCTGACTGATGTGCTTCTGAAGTTGTCCAGAGGGCGGCGGCGCCGTGTCCGATTCGAGATCTCTTTCGGCGAGGCGCATCACGATGGTAGATTCGAACTTGCGTTTCTTGCCGGAGACGAGCATCGCCACGAAGCCCGCGGAGAAACACGTCAACAACAGCACGAGGAGCCAGCGCTTGCGTACCCGTCTCCCCACGGACCTAAGCTCGCGCTTGGCGTCGAGCCAGCCGGGCTCAGAATCGATCCAAGAAGCCACACGAGGTGACGACGAGGTGGCGGCAACCATTTCTCGTCCCGCCCTCATCTGACTGGAACGGGGTTATTTCGGCCAACACTTGGCTCGCGCGCAACTGCCGAGGTGAGAACATTCAGCACTGCACGGGCACTCTGCTGCCAGTCGCCGAAGGGCAAGCTTTGGCTGATTCGATCGGGGTCAGACGGCTCGGAGAGTACACGTCGCAGCGCGTCGGTTAGGGCGGCTACGTCGCGAGGGCTGACGAGAATACCGTGCTCGGGGCTAGTCACGACATCCGGGATTCCCCCCACCGCGGTGGCAACGACCCTGCGACCCGAAGCCAAGGCCTCCAGCACGACGTTGGGGGTACCCTCCGCCCAACTCGGGAGAACGAGTGCGTCACATGCGGCGATGTATTTGGCCACCACTTCATGAGGCTGCTTGCCGAGGAGCTGCAGTGCAACGCCGAGCTGAGACGCTTGCTGGCGATGCTGCTCCGCTTCGGGACCGTCGCCGATCACGATCAGCTCCGCTGAAGGCACTAACCCTTTGACTGCCGCCATCGCGGACATAAGGTCCCCCAAGCCCTTGCTACGCGCGGGGTTCCCAACGAATAGGAGCTGGCGAACTTCGGAAGCCAGACCTAGTTCCCGCTTCGCCTCCGCGCGGTCCCGAACCCTAAACGTGGATCTGTCAATTCCGTTCAACACGACGTGGGCGTGCTCGGAGTTCGCTCCGAGCTCTACGGCACGCTCTACGAGCGGCCGACTCGGGCCAAACACCGCAGCTGCCTGACGCAACGTCCAACGGATTTGCATACCAAGACCAACCTGCTTCGGCAGCTGGTTGATGTCCGTGCCGTGCAATTTCACGACGAGGGGTACACCGAGTGCTTTCGCAAGGAGTGCACCAGCAAAGCCGTCTGGGTAGGCAAACGCAGCCAACACCACGTCCACACGACCGCGCAGCGAACGAATTCTGGGCCAGAGCGAACCGGCATAACTGACACCCGATAGGGGCCGACCAATGCGCGGGAGATAGAGCACACGCTGGTAATTCACTGCAAGCTCGCCGACCCGATCGCTCGCTGGGATCGGAATCATGGACTTACCGTTTCGTCGTGCAAGCAGCGTCTCACCTGGAAACCAGGGAACGCTCGCAATCAGCTCAACCTCACACAGTTTCGACAGTGCCTCGAACTGCAAACGGTTGAACGGCGCAGCCATTGGATCCCGAACATTGGGAAAGATCTTGGTTTCGATGAGGACGCGCATGCTTCCGTTTCGAGGCGCTTGGTCTTGATCAAACCCGAGCTCTGCCGCTGAATTATTCAATATCGAACACCTTATCCAACCTCAAAACTTTGAAGATGCTAAGCGGTTGTCCGTTCACTCCCGTCACGACAAAAGCGTTCCCATTCGCCCTCACTCGTTTGAACAGCGCGATGATCGCACCCACCCCGGAACTGTCCACCAAGCGCAGTCGGCTCAGGTCGACCTCAACCCGTGACGGTAGCTCATCCGCGATCGCGTTGAGTTGCGGCCGGAGTTCCGCCACAGTGGTGGCATCCAACTCGCCCGATATCTCGACGGTGGTGGTCGTCCCGCAAATCGTCTTTTTGAACTCCATGTGCTGGGTGACTCCTTGGCACGTGATCACTGGCGCTTGGTGGATTCGGACAGTGGGCGAATTAGGGCCCACTCCTTCTCCCTCGAAGCTCGTGGCCGAGAACACGAACCAGCTACTCTAGCCCGTTCTAACTCTTTCGGAATGCCTATGTGGCACCAAGTAACCCTGGTTGCACGACGTGATTCTCCTGCGTAAGCAGGTCAATGAGCAATGGCTGAACGAGACAACTCCGTTGAGAAGGATTCCACCCGGTCATCCGGCCTTGGGTATGAACGAGAGATTGAGTCTTCTTGAGGCTTGAGGCTCGTGCGAAGTCTCGTTTGGCGCGGCCAATCCACACCAAGGACAATCACGATCTTCTAGTTTTGGCGCCACAAACAGTAGACGGTCTTGTTTTCTGCACGTAACCCGAAATTGGCTGCACCTCGGTCTTTGCAAGCCGCGCGATCTCCGGTACGCCCCGAAACACTAGCCAGCCTCAGGACACCCATAGCAGCCGGGCAACAGCGAGATCGCACTGACTATAGTTGCGCATCGACGCTGGGCTTCGTCAGACTTCTAGCAATTACTTCGGCTGCAGCCAGGCCGATCTGCAGGTCATTGGCCATTTGCAGCCGCGTCAGGAGGATTCCCATGCACTCCCCAGTAGCCAATCGCTCGGGACGGACTCGGATCACATAGACCGCGCGTCAGGTGCGGGAGAACACGAGACGCTGGGTGACGTACGACTCTCGGTCGCAATTTGTCGGCCTAATTCGCGCACCCAAATCGGACAACCGATCGAACACATCCCGCACGGCCCTGACTCTGTGCGGAGGGGATCCGCCCCGCGGAAGTCCGCTGACGCTCCAGCAATACTCGAGTGCTCGAGGATTGGCCTCGCGGAGATTTGACGCAGGCGGTATAGAACTCGCCATTGGAATCTTCCCGACCGGTTATCGCGCACGTGTTGACGTCTGTCGCTGTTGGCGGTGCAGAACGGGTCGCTTATCTCTTGGCATCTGCCCAACGCGCTCGTGGCTACCAAGTAATCGTTGTCTCTCTGGAGAACCCACCCGCTGGGTCTCTGACGCAGGCGTTTGAGCAGGCGGATGTGCGCGTGGTGAGGGTGCCTAAGCGACCCGGCTTCGACGTCTCACTCTACGCTCGCCTGTTGGCCTGCTTCCGTCGCGAGTCTGTGACGGTGGTGCACACGCATAATCCATTGCCGCTCATCTATGCCGCACCTGCCGGGCGTCTCGCGCGGGCACGCGTCGTCCATACCAAACACGGACCGCATCCCTGCACGGGAATGCCCTTGATGCTTAAGCGGATCGGCGCGGCGTGCTCGGACGCGTTCGTGGCCGTTTCGGACGCAACGGCTGCCTACGCCCGCGAAATTCGTGAGGTGGCACCCGCCAAACTGCAGGTCATTCTGAACGCCACAGATTTGGCAAAGTTCCGCCACGATGAGGCGGCGCGATCGCGACTGAGAGAGCACTGGAATATTGGGCTGGATCAATTCGTGATCGGCACGGTCGGGCGAGTCGCACCGGAAAAAGATCACGCTTTGCTCTTGCACGCCGCGGCCCCACTGATCGCGGAGGGGGCCTTCCTCGTCCTCGCGGGTGATGGCCCAGAACGCAGTCGTCTAGAAGCACTCGCCAGGGAACTTGGCATCGAAGCTCGAACTCGCTTTCTGGGCGAGGTGCACGAAGTCGAAGCGGTCATGTCGGCTTTCGATGTATTCGCGCTGTCGTCCCGTGTCGAAGGCTTACCGATGGTACTCGTCGAGGCAATGGGCGCATCACTGCCAATCGTAGCGACTGCTGTAGGCGGCGTTCCAAAGGTAGTCCAGCCGGGAGTGACAGGTCACTTGGTTGCGAGGGGCGACCAGCAGGCACTGGAGAGCGCTCTGCGCGCGGTTCGAGACGATCGCGCTGGCGCCGCCCAAATGGGGATGAATGGATGCCATATCGCCCAACAGTCCTACGCGTTGGATCGCATGGTTAACGATTATCTCGCAACCTACTCGATTCTGCAGAGCACGGAGCACTGCTCGTAAGCTGTGAGGTCCTGGATGGTTTGTCCGTCGCAACCAAGGCGATGGGCGCACTCGACCGCTCACGAGCAGTGGATCGGTTAGGCTCTCCTGCATGCTTGCGCGAGCTTGCTCATAGATGGGTATGTACCGCTCCACGAGCCTGCCCCATTGACGCGCCTCGAGCACATGCGCGCGTGCCTGCTGCCCAATGCGTTCGCATCGCTCCGGGTTTCCGAGCAACTCCGCAAGGGCGCGAGCTAGATCGTCGCAATCGCCGTGTCGAAATAGCAGACCCGTTTCATCGGCGCGAACTAGCTCCCGCATTGCAGGCAGATCACTCACGACCACCGGCTTTTCCATGGCCATCGCTTCTACCGGCTTGAGCGGCGTCGTGATGCGAGTCGTGCGAGTGGAGATGCGGGGGTATGCGAGGACGTCCGCTGCGGCGTAAAGATCAAAGACATCCTGATGCGGTACTCGGCCCGTGAACGTCACGTGTTGCTGCATTCCCAATTCGGAACTGAGTCGCTCGAGTTCGGACTGCACGCCACCCGCGCCCGTAATGAGCAGATGAGCGTTGGGAACCTGCTGCAAAACCTTCGGCATCGCGCGGATGAGTAAGTCGAGCCCTTCGTAAGGTTGGAACGTCCCTACATAACCGATCACGCGACGGTCATTGAGTCCCCAACGCTGCATCACTTCTGGATTCTTGGCTCGCGGCACGAAGCTCGAAGCCTCGAACCCATTATCGACAACATGCAAAGGTCCGGCGACTCTTGGCGCGATCTCGTCGCGTAGGCTGGCGCAAATCGTCACCACGGCTTGCGCCCGGCGAAACACCGCCGTCTCCATCAACTGAGCCGCCCTATAGAAGGGCGAGTCCGCGGCGAACTTGCCTCGGTCTACGCTCGCGTTCTCCCACAGATCCCTTACCTCATACACGAGCGGAATTCGCTTGGATCGGGCGACTTGCAGCGCGGGAAGCCCAACCAGCATGGGAGAATGGGCGTGAATGACGTCTGGCTTCCACTGATGGACGACTGAGCTCAGCTTTGCCTGAAGTGACCACATCGACTGCAGCTCTTTAGCTGGGGAAGGGAGTTTGCGTCGTGGGTTCTCGGTGCGAAAATGGGGAATCCCTTGAACGATCTCGAACAACGTCTCCCCGTTGGGGTGTTGCGCTGAGGACACGACGGCTAGCTCGCAACCCAAGCGCCCGAGGTGCTCGAGAATGCAGCGGCTTCGAATCGTATAGCCTGCGACAACAGGCAGCGACGTGTGTAAAACGTGTAGGACTCTCATGGGTTTCCTAAATCCAGCTAAACTACTGGGCTTGGGTTTGCGCCTCGACCGCTGAGCAGCTCGTTGGCGTGTCGATCATGCTGGTGCGGTAAGTACGGACTCCAAGTGCTCGGCAATTCGTTCCGCTGCCTTTCCGTCCCAGAACTTAGGCACTCTGCCGGTCACGGTTCCCGACATGACGCGACGGTATCCATCGATGATGGCTGCCGGTTCGATGCCGACCAGTTGATTCGTGCCCTCATCAACGGTCACGGGCCTTTCGGTGTTCTCGCGCAGGGTCAGACACGGGACACCGAGAACTGTCGTCTCCTCTTGAATACCGCCTGAGTCAGTGAGCACTACTCGGGCACGCGAGAGTAGACACAAAAAGTCGAGATACCCGACGGGTTCAATGACCCTCCAACGTGATTCGTCGAGTGATAGCCCGGCTGCGTCGAGGCGTGCCTTCGTACGCGGATGAACTGGAAACACTAATGGAGTCTCGTGTGCCACATGATCAAGCGTACGCAGTAGCCCGGCCAGCGTCGCGGAATCGTCAACGTTGCTCGGTCGATGCAACGTCACCACGCCGTAGGCACCTGCGATCAGCCCCAATTGCGCCAGTATCTGCGACTGCATCGCGCGCTCCCGCGCGGCTAACAACGTATCGATCATCACGTTGCCAACGAGGAGCATCTTCCGAGGCGGCACGCCTTCCCGCGACAGATTCTCCATCCCGGCTGGGTCGGAAACATAAAGAAGATCGGAGATGGAGTCGGTGAGACGTCGATTAATCTCTTCCGGCATGTCTTCGTCGAAGCTTCTCAGACCAGCCTCGACATGCACGATGAGCGGGCGCCGACGCGTCCCCCAGCAGGTCTCGAACGGTTTCTCGAGGATCACCTTCGCCGCGACGAGCGCGCACGCGATGGTGGAATTGACGTCACCAACCACGAGCACGACTTGCGCCTGTTCTTCCAACATGACCGGTTCGAAGCGTCTGATGATCTCGGCCGTTTGTGCACCGTGAGATCCCGAACCAACCTCCAAATGCACATGGGGCGCAGGTATTCCCAATTCATCGAAAAACACCTGAGACAATTTGGGGTCGTAGTGCTGTCCCGTATGCACGAGCCGCACGTCGAACTGCGTCCGCCGCGAAAGCGCTCGCAGCAGCGGAGCTACTTTCATGAAGTTGGGACGCGCACCCGCTATGCATAGGATCTTGGCCTTCATCATCGATACACCTGTAGTTCCCCGAACTCGTCCGAGGAGCATTGCACACTACAGCACGGAACGGTCCGAAATCCCTAACTACAAAGCGCGGATCTTCTCACTGCACCGGGCGGCCTCTTCGCGATATTCTTTGAAGCCATGATGGTGCCCCCATCCGCCCGGTCGCGCGCTGCACGCGACGCCCGGTCGGCTTCCCCCTAAGCCATGTTTACTGGCCGCCTGCGGCGCCTGCCCAGCTTCGCTGGTCACCGTGGCCCTTGCTGTACTTCGTCCAGCTTGCTGGACTCCGTACAGTTCGGGTCGCGCTCCGCGCTGCGCATGGCAGGGCGAAGTGCCAGAGCACTCACTCGTCTTGGTCGAATCCCCACCCGAGCGAGCGCGACGCGACGCGCTGCGCGAGCTGAGCTCCGGCCTAGGCGTGAGCACGGCGAAACACGGTTGGAACGGATTGGGCGACCGACTCCTGCGCGTTGGCGCGAGTGGATGCTCGGTTCACGAGTCAACGCCTGGACGTGCTCGCGCTTGCGTTCGGTTCGCTCGTCTCTCTTTCTGCGCAACTAGCTGCGCGAAGCTCTTCCGCAAAACAGGGCTTGGAAACCGTGTTGCCGAGCCTACCCACATCGATCGATGGAGATGCACCTAACCAACCAAGACAACACCCAAGAATTGCTCAGGGGGTATATCGTCCACGCATCGCAAAATATCTCTCTCGAGCGACTTATTCGTGTTGGCGATCACCGCTATGCCATCCACCAGCTGATAGGCGGGGAGGTGCTCTCCCCAAAGCACGAGCCCGGTCATGTCGATGAACACTCGGTCGTATCGCTGTATTGCCCTCCGCGCAACTTGCTCCAATTCGGCGAAAACAAGCCGCTTAGATGGCAATGCCGGAGTAGAGAGTGTTACCCGATCCGCCACCCACACCGTCCTAAACCCGAACGCGTCCGCGGGAGCCGATGCGAATTCTGGGTGATGGGCGAACTGGGGCCGTACTGCATTGAGGTCCAACACGCTGCAAAGCGCGCCGTGCAACTGGTCCATAGCCAGAGCAACCTGCAGCGCGAGGGCAATGGCTCCCACCCGATCGTCAGCGGGCACGAAACCGATTGAACGATGCCCGGTTCGATGCAGACGGCAGGCGATTCTCCGGATCTCAGCGAAGGCGTCGGGACGCCGCGTTGGATCAATTGGTGGGACTCCAAGCTTTTCGAGAAGCCTGGCCCGCTCAGCTTTTGGTGCATCACTCTTCAAAACAGGCGCAGAAGAATAGACCGCACCCACGTCAGCTGCCAGGGAGCTCTCGCCGATTGCGCGAGCTAGATTGATCCAAGAACTTGGCGCGAAGGTGCACCCATCGGACGGCCGCACAAAGCAAACACCCGTATTGGGCATCGCCTTCGCCACTCCAATCAGGCATGCTGCACCAGCTGGGTCGCGCGTTTGCCTGGCGGCGGCGCCGATTCACAACCCCCTGCATTTACTGCGGGCTCTTCTTCATCCGAAACGCGCCCGGAGCGCGGCAGCCACTAAGTTGGCGCTCGAGACAATGAAGTATCGTGTGCAATCACATAGGCGTCAAGTATTACTCACAATCGCTGCGTGTCTGTTGAACAGTCCGCAGCCTGTGTTGGCGCAGACAACGGTACACGCAACGGGCGTGGTTGGGATCGGCTACACGGATAATCTCTTCGCGGGACCCGGTACTGCAGGGAATCAAGCACCAAGGCGCACCTCGACGTCGTACCTCAATTTGACGCCCGGGTTGGCAGTCTACCATAGCCGCGAACTATCACGTTTCTTTCTGGCTTATACCCATCCAGTCTTCGTGTACCT
>JBLNFG010000717.1:0-5243 GCA_050263495.1 Myxococcales bacterium
GCCCGCGTGCTCTGCAGCAACTCGGGTTGCTCCGCGCAACGGCCCTCGAAGCCCTCACGTAACGCCAGTAGATAGGAGGCGACCACGAGCGGCTCTGGCGCCTCACTTTGAAGCAAGCGACTCACCTGTTCGAAGAAGGCGTCGCCTCCATCACGACGCTCGAACTCCGTATACTGCAACAGCGGCCAGTGGAGTCCGAGACCACTCCAATGGCGCTGCGTGAATTCATCCAACCAGAAGACGAGCGGCTCCACCACTGCCTGCGCTGGGGCTTCGCCGATGCAGGTGGTCACCCGCGGCGTGAAGCGACTTAGCTGCGTGCGCAGGCTTTGGGCTAGTTCGTCGAACGTCTGCTGATCGCTCACGTGGGCCGATTTGACGACGCTGCGGAGCTCGTCGTACTGGCTCATCAGCTCCCCGAGCATACTGTGACTCATGCCGCACCTCGTCTAGACCGCGCGGGTCGCTCTGAGTTGGCGATCACCTTCGAGTTGACCTCTACGGGCAAGGCCGTCCACGCGCTGAGCAACTCGGCGATGTGTTTCGCGAAGCGCCGAGTCAACGCTCGCTCGTCCGGTGTTCGTTCGCTTAACGCGAGATCGTACGCGATGCGCAACCCTACCGCGCCCGCTTCGGCGTAGGGCTCTTCCCTCGACACCAAGCCAAGTACGATGCCAGCCATGCCGCGGTACGGCCCTTCCTCACTCACCCCAAGGATCTCGAGGATTCGAACGAGCATGTTGCGCGTGAGACGCTGTTGCATGCGATAGGAGAGGACGTCGAGGCACCGCCGGAGATCACTGTTCAGCGCACTGGGCCTGGCCGCTCGCATCGAACCCAGCGCGCGGAACGTGACGGTCGGCAGGTGTCGAGAATAGGCGCTGATCACTGGACGGATCGCGCCGCTTGCCCAAAGCTGCGGCTGTTGCCAGCTGATCTCCGGAATGATCCGGCACGGGTTCTCGAACGCGTCGTCGATGCTCAGACGCAGTCGGCGACCGTTGTCTTCGACCTCATAGAAGTCGGTGTTTGCGGCGAGCACGGCAGGCAACAAGGGCCGTAGACCGTTCGGGGCTGCGCGGTAGACGGCGCGAACACCCGCGGGTTCGACTTGAGTGAAGGCAGTGCCGGCGTAACGAACCGCCACAGCCTCGGTCAGGCCTCGATACACGATCGGTTCTGCACCATCGACCCACGTATTCGTGACGGGCACCACGTGCAGCCGGAAGTGTTCGCGGGCGAGCGCGAGATCGCCGGGGAACTCGGAATCGAGCTCCAGGCATAGGTCGAGATGTTCCCAAGCCGTTCCGAGTGCGGGCACATCGAAGCGAAGGTAGAGCTCTTGTTCCGGAAAATGAAACAGTGAGCGGAGCCGTGCCAGCGGGCTGCGATCTTCTAGATCGTCTACCGCATCCGTAAGGCGCGTATCGAATCGGACACTGCAAGCAATCGGCTCATCGCCCCCTTGCTCGCTATTTTGCGGAACCACGAACGACCGAGAATGGTGACGTTCCAGGGCGTCGTACAGCGCCAACGAGGCTCGGTAATCGGAGAGCCGTCGAACGTGAAGTGCCAAGGGGAGCGCACCGCGTTGAGGAACGCTCGATTGAACGGAGATGTGCAGAACCCGACGCCCACCGCGATCATCGACGTACACTCGGTCGACGCTGATGGGCCGTAACACGGTTCGAAGTAGCGTGCTGAATAGCCCGGCGCGCTGCCCATCGACCACGCGCAGCAACGTTCCACGTGGCAACACGACAGGCTCGACCAAACGCCCGGCGTCGCACTCGACGAGCATTGCAGCCGGGACGGGTTCGAGCAGCTCGTCGAGTACACCGCCGGCAACACGACGCACGGCTTCCGTCATGCAATCCACCGCAGAAGCCTTGGTGCGCGCCGAGAAGAATGCCAGCGCCTCGAGCAGCCGGCGCACGTCTGGATCGGTCACGCCCAGCGTGAGCGCCCCCTCGGTTTCACGTTCGATCGCAAACGCGTCCAGCGCCTCGAGTTCACGCAGGAACAACGCATTCAGCGTCTCACTGGGTTCGACCATGTCACTACCCCAAATTGACCAAAGTACCCTGTACGTTGGTCAGATTGCCTTTCAACGTGGCCAAGCCCGAGGACTCCAAATTGAGCATCCCTTGGGCCTTGCCTTCGATCATCGCTCCCTCGAAGGTTAGCTGGGCTTGACTCGAGAGAGCAATCTTTTGCGGCGACGAAAGAGAGATCCCCATTTGACCCGAGGCGACCAAGCGCTCCTTCGCGCTTACCTCGATCTTGCTTCCAGACGTCAGCGACATTGCCTTCGTGGCTTCGATCGTAAGCGTGTCGCTGCTGGACAAGGTGCAAGGCTTGGTAGATTTCAGACTAATGGTCTCGCTGGCCACGACTTCGAACTGTTTGCACCGCACCAGCACCTTCTCGGCGGTCTGAGTGATGGTGCTGGTTGCCGAGTCGCCCTTCACCGTGAGTTCGACGCTCACGCCATTCATCACCAGCGTCTGCTCGATCTTGCCGTCAGCGTTCGTCACCTTCACGGTGATCCCTCCGGCCTTGTCTACCTCGACGCTGCAGACGAACGCCCCCATGGCTTATCCCTTCTGTTCCTCGACCTTCAGGAGCAACTTGCCTTCCTCGAGCCGTAGCAGGGCGCTGTCTTTCTTGTTCGTGCGCAATAGCTGCAACACGGGGTTCTCGCCGTCGTAATCGTGCAACAGGGACGTGCCGTTTTCCTTCGACTTGCCGAAAATTAGCTGCTGCCCCTGCCGCTCCTTGGCGGTCAAGAGTTCGGGACGCCACTCGAGCAGACGCTCGATCCACGCGTTTGACCTGTTCAACGCGACCAGCACGCGCTGATCTTTGTACAACGGGAAGTAGAGGTTCGAAGTGCCAGTGGCCGGCTCAAAGGGCACCTGTACCTCCTGATCGTCGAAGAGCGGAATCTTCACGCGGTAGGCACTGATCGAGCTCTGCTCGTCCGTCGCGTAGTCGTAGGTGAGGTCCTTTTCTTCTCCCACCTCACAGACAATCTTGCCCTCCAGATGACCGGGGTAGTTGGGGCTCGGCACCGTGGGCAAGTGTGCGACCGGATCACGTGCGTCTTCGAGCACGCAAGTCATCGACGCCAAGAAGCCGGCGTCGGGCTCACCGTAGCCGACGTCAGGAGCGTCGCTCGTGTTTGTAGCGGACAGCGACAGCGACGCGACGCGCAAAACAAGCTGCCCACCAAGAAGCTCGGGGCTGCCATTCTGCAACGCGGGGACCAGCACTCCGGCACCGGGCACCAGCAAAGCGGAGGGGTACTTAGCCAGCGTGAGATGAAGCTCCTGCCGCGGCGCGGAAAGCCTGGCATTCGCCACTGCCACGGCGTCGTCGACATCCTTGGCGATCGGAGTCTCGAGCATCACGTCGCTGTAAAGTCCCTCTTCGGCGTTGGGATTGGTTCCCAACACCGAGCGCGGCTCTCCCGCGTAGCTATTCCGAATGCGCGGGTAGTGGCGCACGACTCCGCAGAAGTGCGCCGTGAGCTCGGCAATCTCCTCACGACGCAGCTTTCCCGAATCTTCTGGCTCAGGCTTGCTAGCGCAAAGCCGGTATCGCTCTGCACCGTGATCGAACAGCAAGTGCCCGCCGCGTTCAGCCAAACACCAGATGACCCAATCGTAGTAACTCGCCGAGCCGTGGGACGAGAGCTGATAGAAGATCTGCGGCACTTCGGCCTCAAGCGCCTCCCAGTCGTACTCGAAGTTCAACCGCGTGCCCTTGTGCGCCTCGATCACGCTCTTGAAGGATGCCTTCGTGTGCAGCCCACAGGGAAAATGTCCCTGCCACAGCGCGTGGGCGGGGTCGAGAAACTTGATTCGATACCGTCGCACCAAGACGCTCGCTTCGCCCAGTTGGCGCGGCCAAATCTGCTCAGTGACGCTCCGCTCGCAGACGATTCCCGAGGTGATCAGCGGAGTGGAAGACGGTTCGGCTTCCGTATCAGTGTGCCCGGCCTCGAGCTGCAGCTGCACCGACATCAGATCAGGCTTGGCGAAGTCTGGGCACAATTCATCAGAGTATTTGCCACCCAAGGCTTGGTCGTCCTGAACGACGAACTCGACGGTTCCCTCCCCACCCCACGGGCGAAGCTCCAAGGCAACGGCTCGAATGTTCGCGCCCGGGATCTCGTGCTTGGAGCCGCCACAATTCAGCACGAGCTGGATTCGCAGTCGCTCTCTCATGCGATTTCGCTCCTCCACGGCCTCAAGTGACACGCAAGAACGGCAGATGGCGTTGCCCCGGCTTCTCTCACTGGTCCATCTTTCCCAATTGACTCGGAGCGTAACGGGACAGGCTGACTTGCACGTTGCGGAACACGCAATGGAATCGAATTACGAACGCACACGGCTCTCCGCTCACGGTACCGAGTAGTTCGAAGTTGACCCACAGATCGCGATCGCGGCCTACTAACGTCAGCGACGGCGAGCCCAGACGCGGTTCCTGGCAGCGAATGACCTCGAGCATATCCTTGATCAACCCCTCCACCAACGGTCGCTTCGCGAAGTAGCCGTCCGCGCGCCCGAGCCCGAACACTTCTACGGCTGCCGAGTAGCCACGCTTGGCATTCAGAATCGCCTCGAGGTTGCGCAGGATGCTCTCGCGCAACAGTTCCTCGTGACCAGCTAGCTTCCCGAAAAACGACAATCTTGCCCTCCTCGACCCACACCGTCACGCCCGCCTCCAATACAGCACAATCTTCATCGCACGGATCTCATTGGGTGCCGTAAAGGCGAGCGCGCGTTCCTGTAGTGCTGCGTTCCACTCGCGTCGATCACCCACGCCATGAGTCCCTGCGCCTTCGATACGGTAGGTCTCGAGCGGGCCGCTGAGACGTTCGCGCAGAGGCGAATTCGCATCACGCACCAACGTCATGGCGCGCAGCGAGCGTTCACGCACCAGCCGCAATCGACCGGGGCTCGCCACCACGGTTTGGTCGAGGCTCACCGAGTCCGAGGCATGCTGCTTGAGAACCGCAACCCAGAACTCGGCGGCGCCCAGCGCTTCCTCGGGCAGCACGGCAGTCAGTCGCCCTGCCTCGGGCGTGAATTCCACCAGCGGTTCGTCGTGAGCCGGTGTGGTGACCTGCCCTGCGATCTTGGTAATCAGCGGGAGGAAGCAGGCGGCCAAGTTCTCGTGCTGGTAGCGAGGAAGAACTGCCTCCGGCAGGCCATTACCGAGCATGCCAAGTTCCA
>JBLNFG010000718.1:0-6836 GCA_050263495.1 Myxococcales bacterium
GCAATGTTCCCAATCCAGCCCGGTCCCTGTCTGACCTACCGCTAGTTCGGCCCCTTCGCAGCCTAGCTGCGCGAGAAAAGCAAGATTCAACGCGACCAACCCCGCTACCCGACCACCCGCATATATCAGCTGATTCATGTGCCGTCTGTTCCGTTCCAGCAGTGAGTGCTAGGAGGCGCCAAACCTTGCGAAACTATTTTGGAGACGGATCACTTTTGCGGGCGGCAGCGCAAAGGGATTGCCGCTCCCAGCGCCAACGCGCGCGGGAAGTTGGCTGCCTATCTGCCACACATGGCAAAGGCTTGTCCACTGCCGTCGTGTTAGGCACGAGTCCATGAGTTCGACGCCAATCGTGTGCTGGCCAGGGGCCAGCGGCAGCGCATCGGTCTTCGACGGGATGGTCCGTTCGCTGAGTCCTAGCCAGCAGATAAGGGTGCTCGACTACCCTGGGCTTGGCACAAGCCCGCACAGCTCGGACGTCCCTGACCTGGATGCAGCGCAACGGACGCACCTCCACGTGACATCGGAATGACCCGAGCGTTAGTCACTCATCGGAACCAGACTGGCAATACACAGTTCGAATGGACCCTCCGAGTAAACACCCGCCACCTGGATTGGTAGATCGTAGGAGGAATCTGTCGCTGTGGTCAATTGCTGACTTGGCATGTTGGACTTGAGAACAGGATTGTCTTCGTGCCGAGGGTGGTGGCAGTGCGGCGTGACGGGCAATGCGAAGTGACGGGCAACGCGAAGTGACGGGCGATGCGGCGCGTCGGTTCGACTGGTACGAATGCGTACCGTACTGTTTCCAAGAGACGGGAAGTTGGTCCTCGCGCGTAACGTCCGAGCCCGGTGGATTCGCGGGTGCTCTTGCTCACCGAACTGCACTGGTGACGAGCTGAGTCGGTCGTGTTAGCGTGCCCAACGTGGCAAGCGGAAAACAACCTCAGTCGGTACATCCATTCTATTTATCTACCAAGACCGCGCGAGCACGCATTGCAGTGGCTAGCGCAGTCTGGGTAACTGCAGCTGGGATCTCTGGCTGCAACGACCCAATCGGGCACCATTGGCCACCCTCGACCATCGCCGCTGGTGGCTCAGTCAGCACCTCGAGTCAAGGGAGGGGAGGCGCAACGGGTCCAGGAAGTAACCTAGGCGGGTTCGTCCAACAGTCGAGTGTTGCGCCAGGCGGAAGTGCCGGTGCGCCCGCCTTGCCTGGGGCAGCGGTGTTTGCCGACGACCAAGTCGTCGAGTATCGCGTCACGATTGATCCAGCAGTCTGGGCTGAACTCGAAGAGCATGGGGATGCCGAGGAGTTCGTCCAAGCCGAGGTCAGTTTGTCGGGCAGCAAGGTTGGCGAGCAGGTGCTCGGCTCGGTGGGGATTCGTCACAAAGGCGCCTGGACCCTGCACCACTGTTGGGACGAATTCGGAGGGGTGCGCAGCTATGAGGCGGAATGCGCCAAGCTGTCGTACAAACTCAAGTTCAACGAGTACAACCCAGATACTCGGTACGAGGGCCTCAAGCAGCTCAACCTGCACGCTGCATCCGGAGACGCAACCAAGCTCCACGAAATGCTTGCTTACAGCACATTCCGCGACTTTGGCATCGACACCTCACGCACCGCGCCGGCCAGACTCTACATCAATGGTCAGTTCCAAGGTCTGTTCATCGCGGTTGAGGAAATTGACGGTCGTTACGCCAAAACACACTATCCAGAGGGCGGGAATGGCAACCTGTATAAAGAAGTGTGGCCACGCACCGGCTTACCAGACCAGATCTTCATCGACGCGCTCAAGACCAATGAAAGCAACCCAGACGTAGCGGACATGCAGGGCTTTGCCGCAGCTATTGCGGCAAGCACCGACCAGACGTTCCGCGAAGACATGCTGGCGTGGACTGACGTTGATGCGTTGCTGCGCTACATCGCGGTCGATCGAGCAATCAAGAACTGGGACGGCATCATGGCATTCTATTCGCCGCTCGCGCCCCACAACTTCTACTGGTACCACGACGATGGCGCGGAGAAGCGCTTTCACTTGATTCCCTGGGACATGGACAACACGTTCTGGGAATTCGATCCCTTTATGGCACCCGAACAATGGGTGACGGCCGATCCCGTTCCTGATTGGAATGTGTTGCCCGCGTCGTGCGAGCCCATGTCGGTCTGGGAGATCGATGGCGGAACTAGGGTCACGCCGCCGGGCTGCGATCCTTTCCTGCGCATGCTCGCCAGCACCCAATGGGATCGATTCGTGTCGATTGGGCACGAGCTCTTGGCGGGTCCCTTCCAGTACACGGCGTTACTCGCAAAGGCCAATCACTGGGCATCCGTGCTCGAACCGATTATTGCTGAGGATCCCTACGTCGACCTGGTCGCCTGGCGCAGAGAGAAAGAATGGTTCTCGGCCGCCCTCCAGCGGGCGGTGGTTGATTTTGAAGCCTTCCTGCAGAAGGGTTACACGAAGCAAGAACCGTTGCCCGCGCTGCCAGAACCGACTCAGAGTGAGCTCGACGCACCAATGCCAGAGAGTGGCATTGTACTGGGCCGCGTGAACAATTACGAGTTCACAGGCGGATCAACCAACAATCCTCCAGCTGGCATCTTCTGGTACGGCGCGAGCGGTACCTCGGGCACGCCCACTTGGAACGTCACGGCGCCACTGTCTGGTACCGCTGATCTGCGTTTCGACTTCGGATTGACTCGAATCCCAGGGGCGTGGGATGAGTGGATCGATTTGGCGCTGCCGACAGAGGGCTCTCAGGAGAGAGACATCTCGGGTTATTCGCAGATCTCCATCACCCTCAAGGCGGACCGGACCCGTACCGTTCGCGTCAGGGCAAGCAGTCCAGCTTACGACGATGTGTTTGGCGGCGCGTGGAAAGAGTTTGGTACCGAGGTTTCGGTCTCCACGGATCCAAAAACGATTAAGATGCGTCTGTCACGGATGTACTACCCAAGCTGGGCCAAAGACGATTGGGCCGGCACTACCAAGGGATGGACCATACCGGATAGCGAAGCGCTGCTCACTGTCCTCAAACGGTTCGATGGTCTGCTCATCCAACCCCAGGCGACAACGGGCTCCGATGGGGAGCTCCTGGGAGAGACGGAGAGCGGATTCATCCAGGTCGATAACATCTATTTCCAGTAGTACTGCGCACTGTCTAGCGATCGCGGGGGTCAGGTGACCCCCGCCCCCCCGCGAATCCCGGTGATACGATCGTCGCACACGTCGGTGGACCAGGGATTGTTACCCGGCATCAGATCGGTCGCGAAGCGCAGGGTGACGCGCCCGCTGAGCGTCCGAAACTGTTCCTCCCGACCGGGCAGGTAGCTCCTTCATGGCAGTCGCCGTTTTGTCGGCATTACTTTTCGCTGCCGGGCCGGATTTGGGGCGCCGTGCCGTTAACGCAGGCACTTCAAGCCGCTGCAGCGCATGTCGGTGGGGGGTGGCAGTATCCGCGCCGCAGGGCGACGGCGCTCTGCCGCCTTCGATGTGCTACGAACCCGACGTGACCTTGATTGATTTAGCTAGCTGGCGACGGGAGCACAAGCCCGCAGAGCCCGCCGCATCGCCGCCCAATCGCACGCTGACGAGTGCCGGCATTCTCCCGAGTGACGGAGAGGCGACGGCGAGCGCCCATGGCAGCGCGTTGAAGAACGCAATGCACAGGCTTGACGCCTGCAAGTTGGAGTCCGATCAGCCCGAAACCGGCGTCTCGGAGTCTTCCTCGGACGAGACAGAGTCGAGCAAGCCCGAGCCCGACCCGGTCTAGCGATCCATAGTCTGCAAGGATCGTTACGAGTCGAGTTCTGCCTCCACGCCTGCTTCGGGGCGGGGCAGGCGACGCGCAAAGTGCAGAAACACCAATCGGACGCACGTGCACACGCGCCCTGTGAGTGGTTCGTTGCGCTCCGGTGTCCACCAGGCTCCGGCGGAGAAGCGCATACGGGTGTGGGATTAGCGCAGTGTGATGAGCAAGGCGTCCGCTGACTGAGCCGTTAATGAAGCTTCCAACAATTTGGTGAGCTTCTCGATATCGCCACAAGCGACGATTTGCTGCCTTAGCTCGTCAGACACTGGTAGTCCGCGTGCTCGAAGAACGCCGAGAATCAACTGCACTTGACCCTCGCGTCTGCCTTTCGCAACGGTATGCTCGATAATGGGATTGCCTTTGGCGACTAACGCCGCGGCCACCGCGTCATCTGCGGAAGACGTGGACACGAGCGTTTCAATCGGCAACGCAACGGCGAACGAAACATCGGTGATCCTCCCGCCCGTTGCGAGCATTTGCCAGGTCTCGAGCGCAATCGACCACTCAAGCACCCGCCGCCGTTCGACGTCGATAGCAAACACGCGACCGACGCCTCGTTCGATGAGTTTCTTTGCTTTCTCCGCGGTGTGCGCCAACCGTTCCGTGCTCACGATCTCGAAAGCAAGCCGTTCGATTTGGCGCATTCCGGTGTTCGGATCACGTTCCCGCGGAAACACGCTGACATCCGGCGCGAAGTCATTGGTCGCGGAAGTGCGGGTGAGCATGTCGACGGCAACGTCGAAGTCCGCATGCGCATGCGCTTCGAGTAGCGCCGAAATCTTTGAATGTCTCGAGGCGTGTAACTCGTCCGCCGGTGCCACGTATTGAACCCTCCCGTCTTCGATCTCGTAACGCGTTTCGGGCATCACCAAGCGCTCGTCGACGGCAGGCAGGTGCGACCAATTCGGGGGAGGCGTAGCGGAACCCATGACCCTCGGATTATACGCCTTTGCCACGACCCGGCCAGGCCGTGGGTGGTCTTGCGAAAATCCGAAGGAAACGCGTTTCGGCCTGGAGTCTCCCCCGCTCGGAATGCCCTGCAGGGGTGAGAGCATAGAATCGGAAATGCAGGGGCAGTTGTTGCGGAGTTTCGTGCGACTGCCGTCCCTTAGCGGGCGATTCCTTGGATTCTTTGGGTTTGGCTTGTGCGTCGTGGTACTGGCGGGGCGGCGACACGTCAAGGCGTGCGCTTAGCGTCGCGTTATCTTCTTATGCGAGTGAAGCGTTCACATCGAGCAATCGCGCACGAGAACGACGGACCTTGCCAGCTCGCGCGTCGCAACGGTTACCGTTGGTAAGGGTTTGCTGGCTCAGGTGTCCTCCTCAGGCTGAACGCTCTCTTACGGCTAAGCGCGGCAATTCGGGGGCGGTCCACAAGAGATCGAGCACTTCCCGAACCTTCCTTGTCAGCTCGCCTGACGTAAACGGTTTGGCAAGGAATTGCGTTCCAGCGTCGAGTACCCCATGGTGAACAATCGCGTCGTCGGTGTATCCCGACATGTACAGTACCTTAATTGCTGGACGCTTCCGTGATAGCTCTTGAGCGAGCATTCTGCCGTTCATCCGTGGCATGACCACATCGGTTAATAGGAGGTGAATTTCGTCGGCCTCCCTCGCCGCCATCATCAGCGCAGCTTCACCGTCGGGAGCCGTTAACTGTCGATAGGCGTCGCTTTCGAGGCTCCGTTTGGCAACTCCGAGCAGCGCCTGCTCGTCCTCGACCACGAGAATGGTCTCCGTTCCGTGGTACTGTCTAGCGACCTTCAGCGGGATTCCGGACACCACTGTGGTGGTCGAGTGATCTCGGGGCAGATAGATCCGGAATGTAGTCCCGCGGCCAGGCTCGCTATTGACCCAGATATTTCCGCCACTCTGCTTGACGATACCGTAGACCGTGGAAAGGCCGAGTCCGGTTCCCTTACCGAGCGCCTTGGTGGTGAAGAATGGCTCAAATAGTCTGGCCCTAGTCCGTTCGTCCATGCCGCAACCGGTGTCCGTGATCGCAAGTTGAACATACGATCCGAGGGTCAAGGCTACGTGGCGAATCTCGTACTCTTCGTCGACTTCGATGTTGGAGGTCTCGATCGTGAGTCTCCCCCCCTCGGGCATGGCGTCGCGCGAGTTGACCACCAGATTCATCAATACCTGAACGATCTGGCCCGGATCGACCCTAATCACACCCAAGTCGGGAGCGAGAACCTGAACGAACTCGATATCCTCACCAAGGATCCGCCGTAACATGCTTTCGACCTCCAGGGCGGTTTGGTTTAGGTCCAGCGGCACGGGCTGAAGGACCTGCTTGCGGCTGAAGGCCAAGAGCTGCCGCGTCAGCGCCGCTGCGCGTTTCGCGGCCTTCTTCACTTCCAGCAGATCGTCTTTGAGGGGGTCTCCCTCCCGTATGCCCTCCAGCGCAAATCCCGTGTAGCTCTGGATCACTGAGAGCAGGTTGTTGAAGTCGTGGGCTACGCCGCCCGCCAGGCTGCCGATAGCCTCCATCTTCTGCGATGCCCTGAGCTGCTCCTCGAGCTTCGCCCTCTCAACGTTCGCCTCTTTCTGACGGGTGATGTCCTGCACCATACCAGCCATATGGTTGGGACTATTCCCCGAGCCTGCAACCGCTTGTCCTCGACCCACGAAGTAGTGAACTGTGCTGTCGGGCATGATGATGCGATACTCCACCTCGCAGGGCTTTTCCTCCGCTGCACATCGCTCCGTCCAGCTCTGCATCGCTGCACGGTCATCAGGATGGATCAGGTCAACCCATGATTCTGCAGTCGGAATGAAGGTCTCGGGTGTGACTCCATGGAGTCGGTACAACTCATCCGACCATGACAAGGGCCCTTTCATATCCCAGAGCCAACTGCCGACATGGCCGAGGCGCTGTGATTCACTGAGAAGAAACTCCTTCTCACGCAGTGCTTCCTCTGCCCGTTTGCGGTCAGATATGTTTCGGATATTGCATTGAATGACGCTCCTACCCTCGACGCGGTAGACGTTGCTGACGAACTCGACCTCGATCG
>JBLNFG010000719.1:0-4976 GCA_050263495.1 Myxococcales bacterium
TTCGCGCGCAACCCGGTGACCGCATGGTGGCGATCAATGGGCACGTGACGGCGGGCAGTTCTACGGTGGTTGCCATCAACCAAGCGCCGGGCTGGCAGAGGCTGAGCGTTGGGTGGACTGCGCCAGTAGCGGCACAGGTTGGGGTTTCATTGCGCGGTCAAAGCCCGTCGGACACCGTGGAACGCACGCGCGTCGCGACCGGAGAGAATTGGCAGATCTTGCACCTGCTCTGCGACGCAGACTCCCTGCACGACGATCGGGTGAGTTGGCAATTCGGTCCGGTGCAGGTGACGTTCGAACTCGAGAGCAACCCGTTCGAGAGGCTCGTCGCCCCGGGTAAGCCGCCCAACTGCACCGTGCAGATCACCGACAAGAAAGGTCCGGACGATGTTGCGATGGTCATCAGCACCGGTTCGAACTAGGGATCCATCGAGGAGCTGGTCGAGCCGACTCGTCGCGTGCCTGGCATGGGTGACCACGATTTGCACCTTGGACTGTGCGGATCGCCAACCATTCGACAATCCCTCATTGCGCAGCGCGAAGGTGTGGAACGAACGTGCGTCGGTCAAGATTGTGATCCACGGTGCGGAGAACCTCAACGATCAGCACTCGTGTTATGTGCTCGTGCGTACCATCGAAGACAAGCCCACGAGCGCAACCACCTATGCCCAGAGTGTCGAACTCGCCAAGAATCCGGACGAGAGTGTCAAGGCCGTCGACGTGCTCTTACCGGGTCAAACAAGCGAGCTCAGTGTTTCGCTACCGAAACAGGGCCAACTCGTGGTCGAGGCGCTGCTGCGATCCCCGGATCCGAGTGCGTGGCGCGTGTACGTACCGGCTGGCACGCGAGAGATCGAGATCCAAGTGACGGAACGGCGTGCGTGCGTCGTCAGACCAGCGACGGGGCAGGAGTGTGATCGGTGACTAGTCTGAGCGCTGACTAATCCCCGTCCAAGGCCTCGTACAAGATCCTCGGGCGCGACACGGGCCCATGCGTCGGCGGATCGACGTGGGCCGCCTTCATCACATCGAGGGCAAAGGTGGAGCACTGTCGCGTGTCGAGGCTGTATCGATAGCGGCCTGATTGGTACTCCTGGATCTTCTCGAGCGCCGCCTGCGCTTGCTCGCGCGTAATGGAGTATTCCTGCGTCCTCACGCCGGGCTTGTTGAAGGCGTTGGCATCGTCGTGGACCACGCCTTGTACACCGCGCCGCAATTGACCGACGTCTCGTTGTGGATCGTACTTCCCGTATTCCGCGGGTGAAAAACCAAAAGCCTGCCTTCTGCCATCCGGGCCTTCGACGGCCACGAAGCTGTGCCCAGCGAGCGGTTCGGGGAGCGCACCATCGTGCAGTGCACCGTCATGCATGTAAGCCCCTACGTGCAGATGGTAGTCCCCCGCTCCCTTACGCTGCAGCGCGAGCGTACCGCCATAGCCCCGGTGCCCGATCTGCAACTTGGCCGCTTCGCGACCGTGCGCGTCCGCTTCGGCTTCGAGATCGTTATCTTGCACGACCGCAATGCCATCGCCGAATGGGTTGCCGACGCGTCCTTCGCGTTGCTGCAGGACGTGCGTTAGCTCGTGCCCGAGGAGCTCACGCCCATATTGCGTGTGCGGTTGATACTGGGACGGCGCGAAGTAGATGTCCGTGCCCAACGTGAACGCGAGCGCCCCAATCGATTCCGCTTCGGATCCCGTGTGCACGCGCACTGCCGACAAATCGTCGCCGAAATAGCGCTCCATGTGCAAGCGCAGCGAGGTGGGCAGCGGATCACCACGACCGGATTGCGTCAGAAAAGCCGCGGGAGGCTGAAACGCGTGCACGTCCGCACGCGGCGAGGCCGTGGCGCGCTGTGCCGAACGGACACTGGAGGTGGCACCTGCGAAGCGGTTGGCACCCTGCCATGAGGCGGCACTACTCGTTCGAGCCTCCGTTGCCGGATGGGGCGGCAGTGTCCCCGAACCGGAGCGACCCTGCGCACACGTCGCCGTATGCGCCGGCAGCAAGACGCGCGCAAACCGACGGTGCGCCTTACCCGCCGGCAATGGACGTTCCGCGAAACTCGCCTGAATGGTTCCCGCTCTTGGCATCGTGTAGAGCGAAGGATAGCTGGAACCACCAGAGTCTCCAAATTGTCGGACAGAGCAGCGGCGCGCTCGAGCGGTGCGATTATCGGTGCGTCGTTACCTCGAACGAGAGTGACCTGCAGAAATCATGCGGCAGCGGCCTTGAGTGGCTTGAACGAGGGGGCCCTGCAGAAATCATGCGGCAGCGGCCGTGAGTGGCTTGAACAAGAGTGCCCAGCAGAAGTCATGCGGCAGGAGTCGTGAACGGCGTGGCTATCCGTTCGTCATCACCTTGAACTGTCCGGGATTGATGATCTGAATCACGCCGCCCCAAGCGCACATCAGCTTGCAGGTGCAAGCGACTGCCGGTTGATTCTTCAGCAGCACCTTGGCGCTCCCCGGGAGCCAAGTGCCCGCCGGCACCGGCACGCACGGCATGGGTGTCAGTACACCGAGCGCCGCCGCGGTGGCCGCTGCCACGGTTGGGTTCGCCAGCGACGTGCACGCACCAAAGGTCGCCACGTTCACGATGGGAGCACAGTCTGTGATCGCGGCGGCGGGTGCCGGCGCCATGATGCCCTTGATCGGAAGCACGGTGAGGATGGACGGCGCGAGGCCGAAGCTGCACATCGTGTTTGCTCCGGCGGTGACCTGGGGTGGCATGCGAGGATTGTAGAAGTGAGTGCACGCGAGGAGGCAAGATTGCGGCGGACATGACCGATCCCCGACACTTCGACCTCGATCCCCGACAAGATTTGTAGATCCCCGGACTGAAAAAGACGATCCCCGATGAAATTCATCGATCCCCGACGCTGGAAAGCCAATCCCCGCGGGGATTATGCTAACGGTCTGGGGATTACCCTTAGTGGCGCGGGGAGCGCCGAAAATTGGCGGGGAATCGGTTCGCGAACGCGGGGAACTGGGCTCTAGACAGGGGATATCCCCTGGGAGTAGGGTCACGAGGTCAATAAGGCGTGTGAGGGCTGACCAATGGCGAGATTGGGACCTGCGGGAAAGGTGCGGCGCTTGCTCGAGTTCTTGCTTGGGTTGCGTGACGACCGCGTGCTTGCGGCGTTGGCGAAGCGCGGCTTCAGTGACGCTGACCGAGCCAAGGGGTGGGACTTGTTGCGCGCGCTCGGCATGACTCAATGCGTGCTGGTCAGCATCAGTAGGAACAACAGCGCGCTCGACGCGCTCGACACTTGGCGTAAGGAGTGGATCCGCCTCGTGCACGTGAGCCTTGCGCATGGGTTCGCGGACGTAGACGCGAAACTGTTGCGTCGGATCGACAAGGCAACCCTGGCGTCACCTGAAGTCGTTGCGGTATTCCTCAGCCGCTTCGAGAAACTGGAACGCTCGAACGACGCGACTACGCAGGCTGCACTCGCCAAATTGCGCGAACGCGGGTTTACCGCGGCGCGCCGCGACGAGGCCCGCGAGATGCTACGAGAGTTTCTCCAATTCAAACCACCCGAGATCCCCGATCCGGAAGTACGCCGCGCCGCCATTCAGCAAGCAGAGGCCGCCCTCTGGGCGTATTACGTCGAGTGGAGTCAGATCGCGCGCACCGTCATCAAGGACGTGCGATTGCTCGAGTTGCTCGGATTTCGGGAAGGGAGGGGGGACGACGGGGAAGCGGGGGCGGGAGACGAAGGGGAGGCGACGGGGGAGAGGAATACGGGGGATGCGAAGAGGAAGACGGGGAAGGGGAGGCGGAAGGGGTACGAGGGCACATGCCGTTCGTAGAAGCCCGGCACCTCGAGCAGCCACGCCACGCGGAATCAGGAGCCCCTAGACACTCCAATGCGGCCCGTACCATTTGGAATGGTTGCGCATCCTCCAGAACCGGCCTATTGGTGATTTGGAGCGGAGTGTGGCACCGACCAACCGCGAGCTTCGCCTCGTCGTTAGGCAGAGCCATGACGACTGGGAACGAGACGCAAACGACGTTTCAGGCAAAGCGGCACTACTTCAGATTGCACGCAACTACTCCGATGCGTTCACATCAAGATAGCAGAGACTCTCGCATGGGGCGGCGCAGACAGTGAACGCGAAATCCTTTATAAGCCCCCTTGTGTGTTTTGAATCGACATAGAGTCGACCGTTCGGTCTCAAGAGGCCAACGAGATCTTGGACAAATAACCTCGCTGCCTCCTCACTCAAATCCTTCAGTGGATACATCAGTGTCATCGTGCTGATCATGCGGTCGTACGCTTTAGCGTACGCTTTCGACTTCGCCAGCTTCACGATATCCTCACACAGTACCTCGATCTTCAAATCCAGAACGAGCGTGCTCAAGAGATTGCTGACCGTTTTGGCGGTCACTGGGTTGAGCTCGATCATAGTTAGCGATAGAGCTACGCCATCAAGCGCAGCAAGGACTTCTTTCACCTGCGGTGGAAGTTTGACTCCGTCTCCAGCTCCTAGTCCCACAAGGGCCACGGCGGCTAGCTTGAATCCCTTATCATTAGCGATGACTGTCTCGAGCGGAAATCGATTGGCTTCGGTGGCACTCATTTGTCCGTGTTTTTCAGCAAAGCTTGCTTTCGTGGCTATCGCCTTCAGCAAGTCATTCTTCCTCTTGGCAGCGGCCTCTGTTTTAGCCTTCCGCTGCTCAAGCATGAGCCTGTTCGCCTCCTCCTTCTTCTTCGTCAGCTCAAGTCTGCGCCTGGCAGCGGCATCCGCCATGTTTGCGGCTAGCTGCAACTCGCGCAAGCCGCACACGTTGCTAGGAGCAACGACTGAGCCTTTTCGCGAACCCGTCGCGGCGTGCGGTTCCGCTTTCTGCAATACCACGGCAGGATGCAGTTGTCTCCGTTGTGCGATTGTCGCCGAATGTGGCGCTCTCCTATAGTCCATGGACCCCTCCATCAAACACCGACACCATAATATATCGCCCGTCGCCAAT
>JBLNFG010000720.1:0-4310 GCA_050263495.1 Myxococcales bacterium
CGCCGCAACGTGACTCGTGCTCGCGCCGCAACGTGACTCGTGCTCGCGCCGCAACGTGACTCGTGCTCGCGCCGCAACGTGACGGGCGCGCAAGCATCGTGGTCGCGACGGACTGACCAACAAAGACAGAAACGAAAATTGCCGCAATCCGGGGCGCCGGCCGTGCGACCCCGAGTAGGAACGTCTTCTTGCGAAGGGCGCGAATTGATGGTACGCGGGCGTCAATCCTGGGTGGCCCCCGTCGGGCCATAATAGGGAAGCCGGTGTGAATCCGGCGCGGTCCCGTCGCTGTAACCGGGGACGACTCGAGCTAATCCACTGCCTTATCCAGGTGGGAAGGGGCGCGAGAAGGAAGAACCGGAAGCCAGAAGACCTGCCCAGGAGTCGACACACGTGTTTTCTGCGAGGACAGAGACCGGTGGCAAGGGTCAGGCTCTCTTCCTGCGCTGCGCCATCGGGGAACAGGCGAGCGATGCAAGAGCTTCCGACCGATAGCTGGCAATCAATCATGCGGCGGCATGCCGAGGCAAGACTCTAGCATGCACATCATGGAAGGTTTCCTTCCCGTAACGCATGCGTTGGGTTGGACCATCGCCGCGTTGCCACCGATCGCTTGGGGGATTCGGTGCGTCCGGAAGCTGCTGCGCGAAACGCCTGAAGCGCGGCTTGTTCTTGGCGCGAGCGGCGGGTTTGCTTTCGTACTGTCAGCGTTGAAGCTGCCGTCGATCACCGGCAGTTGTTCTCATCCAACCGGCATGGGATTGGGCGCCGTTCTGTTCGGTCCGGCAGTGATGAGCGTGCTGGGTTTCGTGGTTCTGCTCTTCCAAGCATTGCTTTTGGCACATGGTGGAATCACCACGTTAGGTGCCAACACCTTCGCCATGGCTGTCGTGGGCAGCTATGCCGCTGCTGCAGTCTTTCGCGCGTGCACCCTTTTGCGTGTCCCCTTTGGTGCCGCGATCTTCCTGGCCGCAGCGCTCGCGGACATGGCCACGTACGTCGTCACGGCGCTGCAACTCGCCTGGGCATTTCCGGATCCACTGACTGGATTCTACGGCTCAGCCCTAAAATTCCTCGGGGTGTTCTCGCTCACCCAACTGCCCTTGGCCATCGTCGAAGGACTAATGACGGTGGTCGTGATGAACCTACTGCGCAGCCACGCGATGGAACTGATAGCGCGCCTGCTTCCAACCTCTGCCGCAGCCGCAATTGGAGCAAAAGTCCCCGCGACTGCAGCCGAAACCTGTGACCACCCGCGCACTCTGCGCAAGCCAAAGCCAATCCACGGCGTGTTCCCGGTCATCGAAAAGCCATCGCGCTCCGGTGCACCATGAAACGCATCAACGGGCTGCTGTTGTTTGCCGCAGGGGTGTTGGTCTTAATTCCGTTGTTGCTCGCGCCCTCTCCAGTTCGTGATCTCACGGGCACCGACACCGAGGCCGTGCGTGTGGTGTCCGAGCTTCGACCAGAGTATCGGCCCTGGTTTTCACCACTCTTCAAGCCCCCGAGTGCAGAAGTCGAGCGACTCTTGTTCGGGGTTCAAGCCGCGATCGGGGTCGCGATCCTCGGCTACTGTATCGCGCACCTGCGTGCCTCACGCAATCAACGGCGGGATCATGCTACGCACGATTGACGCGACGGCGTGTTCCAACCCTTGGCGCCACCACAGCGAAGCGGTCGCGCTGCTTTGCGCGGGGCTGTTCGCCGTCGCGTTGGCTGCACCCGTCATGCCAGGGGCACCAATCGTGCTCCTTGCGGCGTGCGGACTCTGCATGTTGGGAGCCAGGGTGAGTGCCCGCGCTTACCTGCGAGCCCTCGCCGTTCCGCTCGGGTTCCTGCTCATTGGCGCGTTCGGAGTGGTTTTGTCAGTGCGGCTCGACCACGGCTTCCATTTCGCCTACTCGGCTGAGGGATTCCGAACTGCGTGGCATAGCGTGCTGCGCGCCTGGGCGGCATCCGCCGTGATGTTGCTCTTCGCATTCACGGTGCCCATTCCGCAACTCATCGCGTTGCTGCGCCGGCTTCGAACGCCCGAGGCACTTCTCGACTTGATGCTCCTAACCTACCGAACCCTGTTCGTTCTGGATAGGAATCGCGCGGCACTCTTGCTCAGCCAGCGCAATCGTCTCGGCTATCGCAACGCGCGAACGGCTCTGCGCTCCGCGGCTCAGGCGGCGGCAGCACTCTTCGTTCGCGCGCTCGTACAGTCGATTCGACTCGAGCGAGGCCTGGGTGCTCGAGGTTACCAAGGAAGGTTGGTCGTGCTGATGCCGCCCTCTGCAACCCGCGCACCGCACCTGGCACTCGCATTCGCTTTTCCTGCCCTCCTTGGCGCAATCGCTTGGTTCTGCGCAACCAGGTTGGGAATGGGGTGAGACTGCATGAGTCTAGTCGAACTTCGGCGCGTGCATTTTGCGTATCCTGAGTACGTGGGTGGGCTGGCAACACCGCGTCGTGCCGCCCTTCGAGAGGTGAACCTCAGCATCGCGGCGGGGTCGCGACTGGCCCTATTAGGCGCCAATGGCGCGGGGAAATCCACGCTGCTGATGCTCCTGAATGGCTCACTGCGCCCGAGTGCCGGTGAGGTTCGATTGAACGGGGTTGCTCTCGACTATTCCCGACGTGGCTTGAATCAATCGCGGCACGCCGTCGCGCTCATCCTCCAAGATCACGCCGCTCAGCTATTTGCCGGCACCGTGCGGCAAGACGTCTCGTTCGGCCCGCTCAACCTAGGGCTCGACGAAGCGTCTGTGCGAGTTCGTGTCGACGCGGTACTCGACGCGTTTGAGCTCTCTGACTTGGCGGATCTCCCTCCCCACCAGTTGAGCCACGGCCAAAAGAAGCGGGTGGCACTCGCGGGCGCCCTTGCCATGCAGCCGCGCGTGCTCGTTTTGGACGAACCCACGGCGGGATTGGATCCCAGGGGTGTGGAGACAACGCTAGATCAGCTGATCAGACTCCACCAGCGCGGAATCACAATCGTCATCGCGACCCACGATCTAGATTTCGCGCAGCGTTGGGCCTCCAACATCGCATTGATCGACCAAGGGAGCGTCGTTCGTTCGGGGGGTGTCGAGCTCCTCTTCGATGCAGAGGCGATGTCTGGGATCGGGCTGCTCGCAAGACGTTCGTTGGCGCCCGACGCATCCGTTCGGATTGAGTCGACGCGCAACGAAACGACGCGCAACGAAGCGACGCGAAACGAAGCGACGGGAAACGAAGCGTCGCGAAACGAAGCGACGGGAAACGAAGCGACGCGCAACGAAACGACGCGCAACGAAACGACGCGCAACGAAACGACGCGCAACGAAACGACGCGCAACGAAACGACGCGCAACGAAGCGACGCGCAACGAAACGACGCGCAACGAAGCGACGCGCAACGAAGCGACGCGCAACGAAGCGACGCGCAACGAAGCGACGCGCAACGGACAGGCTCCACGACGTGGCGAACCGACGGTACCTACCGTCGCGCATGGGGGAGCCCAGGCGCTCGAAGTCCCGCCGGGGATCGAATTAGTCGATGCTTCGGCGAGTATCAATCCACTCGGATTCCCCGCGTGGTTGCGCGCAGAGATCAGTCGTTCGGTCGCGTTGGTCCAACACTACCCCGATCCGAACTGTCGTGAACTGGTGGCGGCGATTGCCCTCGCCGATGGGGCCTCAGCTGACCAGGTCGTGGTCGGTAATGGATCGTCCGAACTGCTGTCATGGCTTCCGCACGCCGCTCAGCATCCGCGTTGGGTCGTTGCTGTGCCGAGCTTTGGCGAGTATCGCCGTGCCCCGGCGCTTGCCAACAGAGAATTGCTCGAGCTTCCGCTCACCGGTGCGCCCGATTTCGGCGTAGATTGGGCAAAATTGGATGCCGCACTGAGCGGGCCCAGTGTGGTGGTGTTGGGTCATCCCAATAATCCCACGGGTAGACTGCTTCCCGTAAACGAATTCTACGCGTTTCGGGAGCGACATCCAGAGTGTTTGTTCGTGGTCGACGAGGCATTTGGTGACTTCGTCACGGAGTTCATCAGCGTCTGGGATCGTGGCGCGAGCAATCTCGTGGTGCTTCGATCCTTGACCAAGATTCTGGCGATTCCGGGGTTGCGATTGGGCTACGCGCTAACGTCCCCATCGTTCGCACGTGGGTTGAGACGGTACTTGCCGCCTTGGTCCGTGAATGTTCTTGCTCAGCGCGTCGGGATCCGTTTCTTTTCCGAACCTGATCTCGTTACCGCGACGCGCCAACAAACAGAACGGCTCAAAGCCGAACTCGTTGCAGCCTTAAGTGGAATCGCTGGGCTCGAAATCCACACCAGC
>JBLNFG010000721.1:0-2578 GCA_050263495.1 Myxococcales bacterium
GCTTCTCGCAACTACGAATTGACCGCCCAAGATCTCGTGACTCAGCCTGGATCTTAGAGACCTTGACCGTGATCCTGACCAAAGGTCTTCCGGGACTCTCACTCGATGCGTTGGGCCGTCCATTGCGCGCATTCGGCGGCAAAATACACGATGTCTGTCCGCGTCGGGGTGCGTACGAGGCCGGTGAGTTTGCCGAGGCACCCGGCGATCCCTCGCGTTGCCTTCTGGCGGTCGGCTGCACAGGACCGGATACGCATGCGGATTGCCCGAAGCGGCTCTGGGGCGGTCGCTCGAGTTGCATTCATTCGAACCACCCCTGCATCGGTTGTGCTGCTCCTGGGTTCCCTGACGCACGCGAAGATGCGGGTGAAGAGGGAACGGTCGCGATGAGCCCAATCTATTCCTGAGAAACAACGATGACCAATGAAGTCGTTACAATTGACCCGGTTTCGCGCATCGAAGGGCACTTGCGCGTTGACTTGGACGTTCGCGATGGCGTCGTGTATCAGGCGCTCTCGAGCGGGACGTCGTTTCGCGGTTTCGAGGTTTTCTTGCGGGGACGCGATCCGCGCGAGGCAGCGCATCTCACGCAGCGCATCTGTGGGGTCTGTCCGGTGCCACATGCGCGCTGCGCGACGGCTGCGTTCGAACAAGCTGTCGGGTTGATCGTCAATGATCAAGCGCGATTGATCCGTAACATCATCGAGGCCAGCAATTTCCTCGACTCGCACCTGTTGCACTTCTATGTCTTGAGTCTACCCGACTACGTCGCGGGGTTGCCGACCGCTGGTAGCTGGAGTCGCTCGCTGCCGCCCAAGATCTGGGACGCCCGCGACGGTGTCGACGTGGACACGCTGGTGGCGCACTACTTATCGCACCTGCAAGCACGCCGAACGTGCACGGCCATCGCCTCCGAACTGGGCGGGAAACTGCCCCACGTGGTTGGGATTGTGGCGGGTGGTGCAACCGCGAACATCACTAAGGCATCCAAAGCCGCACTGAGCGAGCTCGTGGCGGAACTTCGCGCCTTTGTCGAATCGACGTATTGCCCTGATGCGGAATGGTTGGATCAAACCTTCTCGGAATATCGAGAGATTGGGGCGTCGCGATGCGGATTTCTGTCCTACGGTGGCTACCTCGAATCAGATGGCACCAGACTGTTTCCCGCGGGAGTAGTGCGCGCGGCAGGCGGGTTGAACGAGCCGATTCAGCCAAGCCTCATCACCGAATCGGTCGCGAGAAGTCGCTACGAGTACACCGCTCCGACCGAGCCTACGCGTGGCTCCACGAATTTGCAGTTGTCTCGGAGTGACGCCTATAGCTTCGCGAAAGCCGCGCGTTTCGACGGCGCTTCGATGGAAGTTGGACCTTTGGCGCGTGCCATCGTAGCGAACCGAGCGCCCAACTACTTTGGCGTCATGGCACGCCATTTGGCTCGCGCTCGTGAAGCCAAGCTCCTCGTCTCTAGGCTAACGGAGTGGACGGACGCACTCGAGGTTGGCGTGTCTGCCTGCCCCACCTTTCCAGGTGTTCCAACTTCAGGAACTGGCATGGGTCTGTTCGAGGCGCCGCGCGGCGCGCTCGGGCATTGGCTTACGATTTCGAAGGGTGTGATCGAACGATATCAGGTGATCTCGCCGACCACGTGGAATGGTTCGCCGCGTGACGAGGCGGCTCAGCCTGGTCCTCTCGAGAAGTCGTTGGAGGGCGTATCCGTCAAGGACAAGAACGATCCGATCGAAGTGTTGCGCGTCGTCCACTCCTTTGATCCGTGTCTACAATGCGCCGTGCACTAGTAGACTGTCCCAATCCTCGCTGGGACGAGGCAGCGGCGGATAGGCAGGCCGGGGCTCAAATCCACATTGTGACAACCAATGTTCTCAGCAGTCAGGGGACTGCGCTCTTGTTCGGGATCAACACACGGGTAACCGGCTCTGGACTCGCCGAGTGCGGGATGATGGCAATGAAGACAATCAAGACAATCAAGACGACTTGCTTTGCTTTGTTGGGTTGTGCCGTCGCGCTGCTGGCATGTGCACGCGAACCAGGTGATGGGCAAGACGCCTCGGATACGATCCCAACCTCGGGCGGCTACACGGGTCTGGGTAAGTACACGGGTGTTAGCGGGGTGTACGGCAATGGCGCAATTGCCAGCGGTGGAACGTCGTGGCGTTCGTCGACGACGGATTCAACGACGGCAGACAGCGGAGGTTCGACGCATACTGGAGACACGGTTGCGACAGAAGGCGGCGCGCAATCAACCGACGCGACTTCGGGAGGACGATCGAGCGGACTGGTGACCGGCGGAACTTCGTCGAGGGGCGCAAGCGGCGGGCGCACCAACCAAGGTGGGGGCACCAACTCGCTCGCTATTGGAGGGCGCGTCAACGGAGGCACGTCTAACGCATCCCCAACTTCGAATGGCGGCGCAGCGAATGGCGGCGCAGCGAATGGCAGCACAGCGAATGGCAGCACAGCAAATGGCGGCACAGCGAATGGCGGTGCGGGCGGTACGGTTACCACACGAGACTCGACCGCAACGGGGAGCCCCTTTAGTTGGCCGGGTAGCTATCACCCC
>JBLNFG010000722.1:0-5393 GCA_050263495.1 Myxococcales bacterium
GCGCGTTGACTCGACTGAGCTAAGCTCAGAAACACCATGCAACCATTCGCGGTGACACGCGCCCTTCCTTGCCTCGCCCTTTGCATCGCCTGCGCTTCGGAAGCGAACGGTCCAGCATCCCCGGGGGGCAACGCGAGCATGGGAGGTTCGACTTCCGGCGGGGCACCCAAGTCCACGGCACTATCGCCCGAAGGTTCTGGTGGGGAGCAAGAACAATCGAGTGCTCCTAGCACGGCCAATGGCGGCTCCAAGGTCACGACAGCTTCCAAGGCATCGAGTACCAGCGGCGCGTCAAGTGGCGGCGCAACGCTCTCCAACAGCGGGGGCACACGTTCCTCGAGTGGCGGCTCGGCACGCTCGAGTGGCGGAACCCAATCGACGCTGAAGTCAGGGAGCGCTGGCGGAGCACCGTCAGGCACCAGCGCGTCTGTGACGAGTGCTGGCGGTTCAAGCGCGCGTAGCTCGACCACCGCTCTGCCAGCAACGGGTGGAGCGGCACCAGAGATCGTCGCCGTGGGCGGCAGTCATTCCGGCGAAGCCACCTTCTATGATCCGAATGGGAACGGAAACTGTAGCTTTGGTACTGATGTTTTGGGCAGGGACATCGCTGCGCTGAATAACCCAGACTACGACATGGCGGCCTGGTGCGGTGCGTGCGCGGAGGTGACTGGACCTAAGGGAAAGATTACGGTGCTCATCCAAGACCGCTGCCCCGAATGCAAGTCGGGCGACTTGGACTTGAACCCAGAGGCATTCGACAAGATCGCCGATCACGCCGCCGGTCGCGTCAAAATCACCTGGAACTTCGTCTCGTGCGAGGTGACGGGACCCGTGAAATATCACTTCAAGGAGGGCTCGAGTGCCGGGTGGACTGCCGTCCAGATCCTGAACCATCGCTTGCCCGTCGCCAAGTTCGAGTACTCGCGAGACAACGGGGCCACTTGGAAGAGCGTCTCGAGGGTTGAGTACAACTACTTCCTCGAGGAGGGCGGCTTTGGTCCGAACATCACGTTGGTGCGCATCACTTCTTCGACCGGAAAAGTTCTCGAAGACATGCTCCCGATCCCGACCTCGGACCGGGTCATCGAGGGTCTCGAGAACTTCTGATCGGGTTCGATCGCACTTGGGCATTGCGGATCAGTCCGGTTGGTGGCACCGGTTTGCGCTCACTCATGCCGCGAAACGCTCCGAAACCACGACTCAGCCTCTCGACGACGCTCACCACGCTGCGACTCCTGCAGGCAATGAACTCCGGCAAGCGTGGCACGCGACCAGACGTTATCGAACGCGCCGTGCCGCTCATGGGCAGCAATGCAGCAGCTACGTGCTTCGAACCACGCCGTAAGCTTCGTGGCACCTTGGTTCTGGTTCACGGAGTCACTGGGAGGGCGAACCAGGACCCGCTGCTCGTGCACCTGGCTCGTTCGCTGGCGGGGATCGGTTATCGCTCTATCGTTCCCGGGCTCGAGCACCTGGCGAACTTCAAGCACGATCCGCGAGACATCGATACCATCGTCGCCGCCATAGAAGCCGCAAGTCACCACACCGATCGAGTTTCTATCCTCGCCTTCAGCTATGGCGCAAGCTATGCGTTGTGCGCCGCAGCGAATCCGAAGGTCAATACGGCTTGTTCGGCTCTGGTTGGTTTTGGGGCGTACTTCGAGCTGAGTGAGGCACTGGAGTTTCAACGACAGCTCTTGCTGCGACACCAAAGCCTAGATAATGACGACGCCGACATCACGTACCTGCGCTACACGCTGCTAGCCACGCACCGCCAGCAGCTCGACCTGCCTGACGAGGCTTGGCGTCAAATTGAGCCAATCCTAGTCAACTTCACCACACCGCGGCCCTTGGCAGAAAAGCGCGCTCCGCTCGTTCAGTTCGCTCGCCACATCGACTACGTAAAGTTGATGGAATCCTACCAGGAACGGCCTCATGCCGCGGCGCTGTCGCCGGCTAGTTCGCTGCACAACGTTCGGTGTTGGGTTGGACTATTGCACGATCCAAACGATATGTTCGTCCCCCCCGATCACGCGGAGCGAATCCGTGCTGCGTTGGATGGTCGTCCCAACGCGGAGCCAGTAGCGGTGCTGACCACGCCCATGCTCTCGCACGTCCAAGTCGATCCATTGCGGCGAGTGCTCGATCTACCACGCTTAATCCGCGTCCTCGAGCCGGTGCTTGGTTCGTAGCTGGCTAACGCACCAGAGTCGTGCGTCGACGACCTGAGAAACCGCTCAATTTCCAGCGAGGAAATCGCAACTGTTTCGCGGGTGAGTCTGAAGAGAGGAAATGGCACAGGAAGAGCGGAAGGTCGGAAGACTCGGGGATGGGACGGACGAGGTAATCGACGCGCTCATCTAGGTGCGTCGGCATCTCGGTTCCAGGGTTGATGGGGTCAGGCGTGCGGAGGCTCACGCCTGACCACCCCAAGTCCTTTCGCTCTTCCGTCCTTCTGTGCAATCCAAATGAGGGGAAAAATTCGAGGTACTAGTCAGTCCGCCGTATTCACCATCCACTTGGAAAACCCGTCGAGAAACCGACGGAACCCCTCCAAGTGCTCTGCGGGGAATCCATACTCCGTCTCCGCATTCACCAAGACGCGCTCAAAGCAAGCCAGCCATTCCAATCGAGCGGACTCATTGATTCGGAACGGCAGATGTCTGGCGCGCATGCGCGGATTGCCGTGCTGTTGGTTGTATTCTGGTGGACCGCCGAGCAGTTGAACGAAGAATGCGCCGGAGCGGCGAGCGCTCTCCTGCATATCGGGTGGAAACATGTTCCGAATCGCCGATCGCTCGAGCTGCTGATAGAAATCTCCAATCATCCGATAGATGGCCTCACGCCCCATCTGGGCAAAGATGGCGCGATTGGGGCCAGGGATCTCCCCTGGTTGCATATTCGGAACGAAGACGTCTTGCCGCATTTCTTGCATGATGAACGAGGGACGGGTTGCACCGTGGATCTAGGACCTGGTCGGCAGTTCGCCAGCCCCTAAACACAAGCCTGTCGGCCTCCAGCGGCGCAGGGCTGCGCACAGAATGCGGTTCCCTGCGGCCGCAAGCCCAGCAAATGGTCTGTTCTTCGCGGTTACGGCAGTGGGCGCTGGCCGGATCGATGGACGTTGATTAGCTTCCGCCGCGCATGCCCATTGTCACCCTCTCGGGAGTCCACAAGAGCTACGGTACGCGTGTCGTCCTCGACGGCGTAGAGTTGACGATACGCACGGGTGAGCGGATTGGCGTGGTGGGCCGCAATGGCGCGGGAAAGTCCACGCTAGCCAAGATCGTGGCGGGAATCGAGCCCGCCGATCAAGGGACAGTCATGCGTCGGCGCAATGCGCGCGTCGAGTACTTGGAGCAAAACCCGGATTTTGACGGCGACCCAACGGCGGAGCGCGCCGTTCTCTCCGGTCTGAGCGAGTGGCATCAAGCCGTGGAGCGCCATCATCAACTTAGCGCCCAGCTGAGCCATGGCGGTGGTGACGTGAGCCAGCTCATCGAGCAACAGGCAACAATCGCGGAAACTGTGGAGCGGCTTGGCGGATGGGACCAGTCTCATCACGTGGCGGCAATCCTCGATCACCTCGATGTGGTCCGTCGCGACGTGCCCGTTTCGCAACTCTCGGGGGGCGAACGCCGCCGTGTTGCGTTGGGTAGGTTACTCGTATCTTCGCCCGATCTAGCCATTTTGGACGAGCCTACGAACCACTTGGATGCAGAAACGATTGAATGGCTCGAAGAGTACTTGATCGAAGCCTTTCGCGGCGCGTTGCTACTGGTAACGCATGATCGTTACTTGCTCGATCGAGTGACGACACGAACCGTTGAGGTTTCTGACGGTGCAAGTTTCGTGTACGACGGCGGTTACGAACGCTACCTCGAACAGAAGGCAGAGCGTGAAGCGCTGCGCGCGCGCGCGGAGCAGAACCGACAAAACTTCCTACGTCGTGAACTCGAGTGGTTGAGACGCCAACCGAAGGCGCGCACAACGAAGCAGGCCGCCCGAATCGCGCGCGCAGAAGAGGCTATCCTTCAACCCAAGCCCAAGACCGAGCAGCAAACGCAATTCAGCGTCAACGTGACGCGCTCAGGCAAGACGATCCTCGAGCTCCATGAGGCTAGCCTCGGGATAGGGGGCCGAACGCTGGTGCAGAAGCTCGAGTTGTTCCTGCGCGAAGGCGAACGCATTGGGATCGTCGGCAAGAACGGGACAGGAAAGACAACCCTGCTCCGCGCCATTCTGGGCCAGGTTACTCCGACCGAGGGTCGGATTGTGCTCGGTTCGAACACGCGCATGGCATTACTCGACCAAAACCGCGCCAGCCTAGACGACTCATTGAGCGTCTTCGAGAACGCGGTCGGAGACCAAACACGCATCTCTTTGGGTAGTGAATCGATTTAGCCACATCAGTATTTGGAGCGTTTCGGATTCGATTGGAACCAGCAACGCCAACCGGTCTCGTCCCTCTCCGGCGGCGAACGTGCCCGCGTCGCACTAGCCAAAATGCTCAGGCAGAGCGCGAATCTGCTGCTGCTTGACGAGCCCACGAACGATCTGGACGTGCAGACGCTTGGCTCGTTGGAGTCGATGTTGATGGACCAGGGAATCACGGCATTGGTCGTGACGCACGATCGTTGGTTCCTCGATCGAGTGGCAACCTCCATTCTTGCATTCGAGGGCAACGGACGGGTCGTGCTCTACCCAGGGAATTTCGACACTTATCGGCGGCTCAAAGCGGAGTCGCGCCAAGCAGAGTTGGAGCTCGCTGCGAACGTCGAGCGCGAGTCGAAGCCCAAAGCGGCGCAGACGGATGCGCCGCGTAAGCCACGCAAGATCGCCCTGAATTTTAAGGAAGGACGAGAACTTGCTGAGTTACCGGACGCGATCGAACAAACTGAAGCACAGATTGCCGCCTGCAACGCACGCCTCTGTGACCCCAACACCTACACTCAATCGGCAAGCGAGGTTCCCGCGATTCAAGCCGATCTCGAATCGCTGCGCGGCAAATTGGAGCAGCAAATGGCCCGTTGGGAGGAACTCGAACGAAAAAAATCCGAGGCGAATCCGGGCTGAGGCGCGGCACAAGTCAGATTGCTCGCGCTGTCCCTCAACTTGCGTCCGAATTGTCCGTCCATGTCCGTGGACGCTTGGTGGCCTGAAGGTGGCTGGTCCGAAGATCCTGTGCTGCTTGCCAACTACGGCAAGGGCAGACGCGAACGTGCTTCACTGACGCCCATAACGTGCCCCACGCGTTGTTTGGAAACGCACCATGCCCTCTATCCCAAACCGACGGCCCCGTTTCATTCGTATCGAGTTCTCCCCCTCCTCTGGCTGCTTGGGTAGCATCGTGCAGATCGTGACGGATTTCTGCCGCAACGTCGTAGACGATC
>JBLNFG010000723.1:0-6587 GCA_050263495.1 Myxococcales bacterium
TTGAACCCAGAGCATCAAAATCGGCAGGACGCCCCAACGTACCCAGGTGCACCGTGCAAAAAAGCACGACCCCATCACTGAGACATTCAGCAACAACGCCGTGAATCGCTAGAGCGCCCTACGGCACTGCAGCAATGCGTGACTTTTCGCATTCCCGCAGATTCTGGCTGAGTAACGAGATGTAGTTTCTGTAGTTACGTGCAAACGTCGTCGCAACCAGCACAGGGCTCGTTCTTGCTCCTTTGTTGCGTTTCTTTCGCCCTTCTGCGAGACTCATTGCCCGCGCCAATTTGAGGGGGAACTGGGACACTCAAATCGCGCCAGTCGTTCGTACGCGCCTCCGCTATAGGGGGGCGAGAGGGACGGCACGACGGGGTCGAATTGGCGCATTCGGCGCGTCTCACTCGATAATGCGCCAGTCATCTCGAACATTTCGGCCGTGAGCGCCAAGCGTCAGCGGTCCGCCAGCGGGTGACTTTGCGGCAACGCCGCGACCATCTGGAGCCCTTGGGGCCATCTGATTCGACATGTCTGCGCCAGACGGCCTCTGCGGATAGGGAATTCCCTAACTGGGGTCCTCTCGCCAAGTTCGACGCCCTTACTTACTCAGCGGCGAGCCCTTCAGACCATCGCATTGGCCAGCAGTATTCTTCGCGGGATCTGAGCCAGCTGAGGAAATGGCGCTTAAGTAAGCCATGCCCGGGTCGTTTCTGGGCGGCGATACATTGAAGTGAACCGGACGAAACAGTCGCGTTACGCTTGGGGTGTCCCGTGTTCGACTCTGCTGTGCCGCTTCTCTCCCGTGCCGCAGAGAGTTTTACCCCCAGACCGATATTCCTGTTCTCCCCTTTCGTGCACTTCAAGCCGCAGCTCCCTGCGACGAATGAACGCGGGACACCCCCTTTCTTAGTTGAGATGAGTCTCCTGCACGGAGAAGTTGATCTAGGCACTCCAACGGCCGTGCGTCACTTGGCCGGTACTGAAACAGGTTACGCTGCTCGAACACAGGGGACACCACCAGACACGGCTCCGTTCGTGTTCACGCGCAGACACGCTTGCGGTCGCCCTTGCCGTTGAACGTAAGGTTGCTGAATCAGTCAGCCCGTCCACGGCGGACAAGACGAGGCGGGTCCGCGCTCGAACGGCTCACCGTTGGAGCATCGTTGGCATACAACACGCGAGAGTGGTGCGCGGCCCTGATGCAGCACTGCCTCTCATAGTCCAGCTCGGACAAGTAACGCTCGCGCTCGTCTTGGGTCAGCTGCTCATTCCCGACAGTTCAAACCAGACTCGCCAAGCCGGGATCATCTGCCCCAATCCGACTTGAGGGCACTACACCAGCCAAAGGTCCAGCATAACAGCCTGGACCTCAAGATGTGCCGCTCACAAGAGTGCTCGCTCGCCTCGGAACCGCGCGGTTATCGAAGTGTGTGTACCTCCAGAGCTGCGTCAATGTAGGGCGTAAGGGCGGCCGGGGATCACTCAGGAACCGCCCGCGGCGACAGGTAGAGACTAGAAAACAATCTCCGGCTAGCGTAGTCTGGCGTTCCAGCACGGCTGGAGGACATGGATAGTGGAGTCGGTCTAGTTAAGCACCAGTAGGGAGGAGTCACTTGGGAAGCTGGTGCGCGCTGATCGGTCGTTGCGCTTATTCGCACGGTGAACTGCGACCAGCTTGGTGTGGAGACTCGGATCAGAGAGAAGTGATAATGCGTGAAAAGCGGCGATTCTTAACGGTACACCAGAAGAAACACGTCCAGCTCCGGCGCGGCGTTGTCCAACTGGACGAACCTTTGAGGTACTCAGGAACGCCACATTGCAGCTGGGGACCGAAGAACAAAGCAGTGCCCGCGTCACGTCCTCTTCGCAGCAAGGCGCAGAACGCATTTCTTCAAAGTGAAGCCAGGTACCGGGCGCTCATTCAAAGCCAGATCGACTTGGTCAGCCGATACCGACCAGACACGATCCTAACCTTCGTCAATGACGCGTACTGCCAATTCTTCGGGAAATCACGCGAGGACCTGGTTGGGCAGAGCTTCATGTTCATGGTCGCCCCCGAGTACCGCCCGCTGGTTCAGCGGGAAACGGAGGAATTGGCAAAGCACCCTCGACAACTCGTCGGAGAGTACGTGAACTACACGCACGCCGGTGAGATGCGCTGGATTCAGTGGATCGTCCACTGCATCCCAGACGAGAGCGGACGCACTGTCGAATTACAGGCGGTCGGTCGCGACGTTACTCGACTCAAACACGCTGAAGATGCCTTGCGTCAGGCGATGCTGGTAGTGGAGAACAGCCCCGCAGTGCTGTTCCGGTGGAAGGCCGTCGACGGTTGGCCGGTGGATTATGTCTCCGAAAATGTGACACAGTTGGGCTACACGCGCAGCGAGCTTCTGAGTGGAACAGTGCCGTACATGAACCTCGTGCACCCCGATGACGCGGCACGTGTGTCCGAAGAACTGAGCCACTTCATCGCGCATGGCATCGATCACTTCCAGCAGGAGTATCAGTTGCTGGCTCGTGATGGAACCATTCGCTGGGTCGACGCTCGCACGGCTGTGGAGCGCGACAACGCAGGCGCTGTCACACATATTCAAGGCATCGTGATCGACATCACCGAGCGCAAACGTGCGGTAGATGCGTTACAGGACTCGCAGGCGTTTCTAGAGACAATCTTCGAACACAGCCCATACGCAATGGGAGTCACGGATGCGCGGGGCACGTTGATTCGCGTGAACCAGGCCTGCCGCGATCTGTTGGGCGTACGAGAGGGCCTTTGGATCGATCGGCTCAACATCCGAGAGAACAAGTCCATCGAGCCCGAAGCCAAGGCCCTGGCGGAACGGGCATTGGCGGGCGAACGCGTCCAATTCCCGCTCGCGTTCGACCCTTCACGATGCCAAACAGAAGGCACACAGACGAGCAAGCAGCTGCTATTGGACGTAACGATGTCCCCTGTCTTGGGGAGCGACTTGCGCGTGGCGCATGCAATCGTCCAAGTCCAGGACATCACCGAACGCACGCGCGCTGAGGCCGCTCTGCGACGAGTGAACCGCCAGCTACGGATGATCAGCGACTGCAATCAAGCGCTAATCCGCGCGACGGACGAGAGCGAGCTACTGTCATCTGTGTGCGACCTCGTGGTGCAGGTTGGCGGCTATCGCATGGCCTGGGTCGGATATGTGCAAGAAAACGAAGCGCGCACCGTGTTGCCCATTGCCTGTGCGGGCTACGACGAAGGTTACGTGCACGGCGTGAACGTGACCTGGAGCGACAATGAGCACGGGCGGGGTCCGATCGGAATGGCAATTCGAACCGGACAACCGTGTTGGCTCGAGAACATCGCGACGGAACCCAGCTTTGCACCCTGGCTCGCCGAAGCAACCAAACGAGGTTATGCCGCCGTCTGTGGCCTACCGCTAATCGCCGGAGATCATGTTCTTGGCGCGTTAGCGGTGTATGCCGCGACTCCGCGTGCCTTCGACGCCGAGGAGATTTCGCACTTGAGCGAACTAGCCAGCGACGTGGCATTTGGCGTCATGGGATTGCGCGCTCGAGCGGAGCGAACTCGCGCCGAAGACATGTTACGCGCACGGGAGGAACGCTTCCGGCAGCTAGTGCTGAATTCAAACGACGTCATTGCGCTAACGGACGCGAGTGGACTGCTCTTCTACCTGGGCGGAGCGGTCGAAAGAATCTTCGGCTACAACCCAGAGGAACTGATCGGGCAACCTGCAGGAGAGCACGTTCACCCGGAGGATAGGGATCGCTTGCGTGTACAGTTTTACGAGCTGGTGCACAAACCCACCGTATCGAGTTTCATCGAGTTCCGCATCCAGCGTAAGAACGGCGAATGGGCTTGGGTCGAAAGCATCGGAACCAATCTGCTCGAGCATGCGCTAGTTCGCGGCATCGTGATCAACATCCGAGACATCACTGAACGAAAGAATGCTGAAGAGGAGCGCAAAGCGTTACAGAATCAGCTTCAACAAGCCATGAAGATGGAGGCCGTAGGGCGAGTTGCCGGTGGAGTCGCCCACGATTTCAACAACTTGCTGACGGCAATTGGCGGTAACGCCGAAATGGCCAAGCTCGAGCTAACCCCTGACGCACCAGCTATCCAATACTTGGAGCAGGTCGAGCGTGCCGCTAGGAGCGCAGCTTCGCTCACGCGCCATCTGCTGGCATTTTCTAGACGACAGATTATTGAGCCGCAGAATCTGAATCTGAACGAATTGATTGATGAACTGCGCAAAATGCTCGTACGAGTGATTGGAGAGGACGTCACGCTCGACATTGCACTCACTGCAGATCTCGGCACCGTGCGCGTCGATCCAGGACAATTCGAGCAGGTGTTGGTGAACCTAGCGGTGAACGCGCGCGACGCGATGCCGAACGGCGGCAAACTGCTGATCGCTACCGCAAGGACAGAAATCGACGCTACCTACTGTGCTCGGCATCCCAATGTAACACCCGGGACGTTCGTTGTGTTGAGTGTGAGCGATACCGGGCACGGAATGACCGAGGAGGTAAAGCAACATCTATTTGAACCCTTCTTCACGACCAAAGCAAAAGGTCACGGAACTGGCCTCGGACTAGCTACCACCTTCGGGATCGTCAAGCAGGCGGGCGGAGCCGTTGAAGTCTACTCGGAGGTGGGAATAGGCACGACGGTGAAGATTTATCTCCCCGAGGTCGCGGAGCCTGCCACGCGCGTCGTCAAAGCAATCCCTGTGGCGGTCCCTGTACAAGGGACGGAAACCATACTTTTGGTTGAAGATGATAACGCGGTACGCGAACTTGCGGCGCTGTTTCTTCGTCGTCAAGGCTATCACGTACTCGTCGCTTCCAATGGCTTCGAAGCGCTTATCCTGTGTGAACGCGATGGAGTGACCGTCGATCTACTACTTACCGACGTCGTCATGCCAGGCATGAATGGACGCGACTTGGCAGAGCGTATGCTCAGCCTTCATCCCGACATGAGAGTCCTATTCTCGTCGGGTTACGCCGAGAACGTCATCTCGCATCACGGAGTCATCGACGAGCAAGTCAATTTTATCGGCAAGCCCTATGCCGTACAAGCGCTGGCAAAGAAGGTGCGTACCGTTCTCGATCAACCACGCGCTAGGCTCGGTTCGAGACACTCCACGGGCCTGCCGCGTGGAGGTCGTCAGTCAGGATGAGACGTAACAGGCATGCCCCAAGGTAATTGAGGTTGGGCAAATGCGGTGGGCACCGTTCCAACTGAGGTTCTAGGGGCGCACGCTAGCGCCTCGCCAAGGCGCCCCAAACCTGCGTGAACTCGGTGCCCACTCTCTGACGTGCTTAGCATCGCTCCTCTCTCGACGATGCGTTACGCAGGTGCACCGCCAGCCGCCTGCCGTGTCCCGAGCAATGCATGCGCTAGGAGGCGCTCAACTATTCTAGGCGTCTGCTGCCGTCGAGGCCTCGTCTGCTGCGGGAGCAGAAGTACGTTCGCGACCGCCGCTCGATGCGGGTGCTGGTACCCCTTCCGTTGCCCCGCTGGAAACCGGCGCGGGTCCCTGTTGAATGGTACCGCTCGATGCCGGACGTGTGGCACCGCGCACGGCTTCACCGTTCGATGCCGGAGCAGCATCGTCATCTACGTTGCCGCTAGATGCAGGCGCGGTACCCGTTTCGCCGTTCGGATCGGCAGGAAACTCGCGCCCGACCGCGGTGCTCGACACGGGGGGAGCCGTCATCTCGTGCATGCCGCTGGATGCTGGAGCAACGTGGCCATCGTCTTCGATGTCCGCGCCGTCCTGCGTCGAGTCGTCATCCCTACCTGGACAGCCCGCCGTGTTCTTGCCCTGGCCGGCCTTATTCCCTCGATTCTCGGCTCCACCATTGTTCGCGGCGCGCGGGGCTTCGTCCGAACCGTGCAGGCGTGCAGCACGCTGTTTGCGTTCCGGCGTGCCGTTCCTGTCTTGATCCTCGTCCCCGTCACTCACGCCATTGCTGTCGGAGTCTTGAGCTAACGGATCGGTGCCGTTCTCGAATTCGACTCCATCTAGCGCGCCGTCACCATCCGAGTCAGCCGCGTTTGGGCTAGTCCGCAAGGCGAGTTCGAGCTTGTCAGTCAAGCCATCGTCATCGGAATCGCTCTCCGAGGTTACACCGCTGCAGGCGCTCACGGTCAGTGATAGGAAGACAACTGTGGATACCGTTCCCAGAAAATGCTTCATGTTTTGCTCCATGTACCAGGGATTCCAGTTGCGAGCTTGATCCTGGTGTTGCTGCTCGCGTCCTTGGTTCTTCTAGGCAGTGGCCATGGATCAAAGAGTCGTGATCGAGAGCAGTCACTTTTTCGCTTGTAGCTGTTACGGAACATTACACAAGTCATCCAAGTGGACTCAAAACCCCACATCACAAGGCACTCCGTGTGGCGCTCTTGAGCAACACACGAGCTGCCCACTCAAAGTCCAAACGCAAGCCTTGGGGCACGCCTCGATTCCTTCGGCACTCTTGCTCTGAGAACCGCAAGTGTCAGCGGGCAAGCGATCTGGAAGCGCCGCCGTGATTGGCTAGAGCCGGTGACGGCTCAAGCGGATCGCGTTGGAGCATGC
>JBLNFG010000724.1:0-3874 GCA_050263495.1 Myxococcales bacterium
ATCCGTGGACTCAGTTGCGCCAACAGTGAGAGCGTTCGGTGTCGAAGCCGGCGAATAGCTGCACGCATTGGCGCTCGAGTTGCCGGCGGCAATGGCGTAAATGACGCCCGCCGCAATCGAATTCGTTACCGCGTCGTTGACGGCTTGGTTGAAGCCCCCGCCGAGACTCATGTTAGCAACCGCGGGCCCCACGTGATTCGCCGTTACCCAGTCAATGCCCGCGATGACGCCCGAATAGGTGCCACTACCGCCACAATCGAGAACGCGTACGGCATGGAGAGTGACCTGCTTAGCTACGCCGTAGGTCGTTCCACCCACGGTGCCAGCTACGTGGGTGCCGTGACCGTTGCAGTCTGTGGGATCACTGTCGCCATCCACAGTATCGTAACCATCGGACACTCGGGAGGCACCGTTGGGGCCATTGCCGAATTCAGTATGTGTCGCTCGGATCCCCGTATCGATAATATAGGCGTGTACTCCGGCGCCCTCCGTTGAATAGGTGTAGGTCTGGTTGAGCGGCAGCGCACGCTGATCAATGCGATCAAGCCCCCATGTGGCATTGGGCTGGTCTGCATCGGCTGTGACGATTCCGTCCGGCACGATGTACTTAACGTCGCTGTCCTTGGCTAACGACTCGCGTTCCGCATGCGACAGTTTCATTGCCAAGCCGCGCAGCGCATGCTGGTACTGTCGCGTCACCCGCCCACCGTGCATTGCTTGTTTCTTCTGCGCGATATCCTCGATTCGTGTGCCTGCGACCTGACCCACGACGCCAGGCTTGAACACTACGATGTACTGGTCTTCGATTTCCTTGGCTGCCGCCGCAGCTTTCTGTTGTTGGATCGCTCGTTGTTGTTCGCGAGCCTGTTCGGACGCGTTATCGCTGATCGCCTGGCTCGCCATCGCTGCCGCTTCGGGTGTCGGTCGCGTTTCTCCGGAGCACCCCAGAGCAGTCAACCCAAGTAAGCCAATCCAGCCTAAATAGCAGTGTTTTGTTGCCGCACGCATCATCCCATCTCCTGTGTTCAATGTGCTATCGGTGGACATACGTTCCTCCATGTATGGACAGAGGCCCAGCACATCCATCCGCAATGAACGGGTGTGCCAGAGATAGTTCAATGCGTCAAGTCAGAATTCCTTTGCTCACACTAACCAGAAGCTGTGACTTCATGGTCACGATGCGTGTGCATTTCTGAAGCGCGCGAAGTGTGAACAAAGAGCATCACCCTTTCCCCGAACGGATGTTGACGGTGTGAACTCTTGGCAACTCCGGCGTGAATGAACGGCACAGTTTCGAATTCCACCCATGACAACCACCGGATTGGAGTCGAACGGAAGGTACACGCGTTCTGTCGAACCCCCCTCTTGCTAGCTTCCCCGACCTATTACAGATCGCAGGTGGCGCTCGCTCTGCTTCAGCCCACGGAGCTAACGCGGTGCAGCGGTGCCCAACGGTATCTTGACGTGCTCGCCCCGATTTTGTTTGGTGCGGCGTAGTGAAACCAATTGCTCAAGAGTACCGCTGAATCGTTAATTGAGGACGAAGGTTGCCCGAGAGCGACTTAAGCTGGCGGCGATTGCAGGCGCTTGACCGAGCCAGCTTGGGGTGCGGTTGGCGGCCAGCCGGTTCGGGTGAGCCCACTGAAGGTGCAGACCTGTTGTACAGGCTGTGTGTTACCAGCGCGCCGCCACCAGACCCAAGTCGACTTGTGCGTGTGGCAGAGCCTATATTGTGAGATTGTGCGGAACTGTCTATCGCGTCCCCAAGCGGAAGCAGCGCGCGGCAGACGGAGGCTGAGAAGAAAGCCGTCGGGGGACGGTGCTCAGCAAAGCAAGAGCGCGCAGACGGCAAGCACTGTGCTCTCGGTGTTCCTTGTTCCCGCTGCTGGCCCGACGCACGCAGTGCCTGCGGTTGTCCTCACCGAAAACGCCCAAGTGAGGCAAACGAAGCCGTGTGAAGCTGGCTGGTACCCCTCGTACGACGTGCACTTGCCGCCTCGATAGCCTCTGAGATGAGAGGTACTGGCAAATTCCCGCAGCGGACTGTGAGTTGAGCGAACTGGAATTGAAAGGTGCGCGCAGTGAAGCTTCCACGCAGAGCCACGTTGCTCGCGTTAGCGAGCCGCGCCAGTAGGGCGCAGTGGAAGCCCCAAGGAACGAGGCTCGTAGCGCGACGCGCTGCGTGGCAGCTGGTCCGAAGCCCCATCGTTTAGCTGTACTCGCGCAACTACGTCTGCGTTAGCGGGCCGCGCCAGTAGAGCGCAGTAGTGGAAGCCCCAAGGAACGAGACTCGTAGCGCGACGCGCTGCGTGGCGGCTGGTCCGAAGCCCCATCGTTTAGCTGTACTCGCGCAACTACATCTGCGTTAGCGGATGGTCCGACTGGCGGCAAGCAAACCAAAGATAGCCGGGCTACGACGTCTCGAACTGAATCCCTCTACGCGTACAGAAGTCTCGAACCTCATCTGACGTTCGGCGGTAAAACTCCGCGGCATCAGCGAAGCGCTGAACAATCGCACTATAGTTCCACCCTCCGAAATAGATGCGCGCCACAAAGTCGACGCGCTCGAGTATGGTATTGACGTCCTGCAAGATGATGTTGGGCGTCGGATATGGTTCCATGTGCACGTACGTGAAACAGCCCGCAGAATGCAGAGCTCTCAGCGCCTCGATGCGTGCATCGTAGGCCGTCGCGCCTGGTTCCCAGCGAATACGGAAGCGTTCGCTCAATGAGACCAGACTGATGCCATAGTGGTTCTTTGGGTGGAAGCGCTCCGTGTCGGCAAGCGCTTCGGGTAACGCGCCCTTCGTGAGCACCGTACATGGCACGCCTGCCTGATTGAGTCGTGCGATGAGTGCCAACGACAGTGCCTCGACCTCGGGTTGCCCGGTCATGAACGGATCGGTGGAGAGGCACAGGTGGACCCGGTCGGGCAGTGAACGCTTCTTTCTGAGCTCGTGGTCGAGGAGCTCGAGAGCGTTTCCCACCAGGCGCGGCGTGCACCAGTCTGCGTAACCGTGCACTCTACCGTGCCGGTTGAAGATCATCCATGCGTGGCAGGGGTACCGGCAGCCGTGGCTGCAGCCCTGGACGTGGTTGATACAGAAGAAACCAAGGCCGCTACGGTAAAGTAGGCTCTTGCGTGCGACGCGTGTCAGCGTGGACATAGGGAGCGTCTGCGCTCCCAGATCGGGTCCGAACAAGCCGATCCGAGAGCGCAAGACCAGCGGTCACAAGCCAATTACTCTGGCCATTTCGGCTGCTGCCAGGCGCCGCTAACGAACTTGCCGTCCGCTTGTGCCTTCGCGATTAGCACCCGCCCGTCGTCGCCGCGGCAAATCAAATCTGCCGCTGGGAGCGCGGAGGGATCGGCGTCGAGATGCGCGATGTCACACCACGCGTCGCCGCCTGCGCCTAGCTCGGAGGGCCACCACTTTTGCGCCGTGAACGTTCCGTCGGCATTGGTGAACGCGAGTGCATGCTTGCTGTCAGGGCTATGACAAACCAAGTTCATCCGATTCCCCGACTTCTTGTCGCCACTGATGGCACCTAGGGTCAACCGAGCAGGGCGAGCGCACCACGCTTCGCCAGCTCCCGGAGCGCTCGGCCACCATGCCTTTGGCGAGAAGGTGCCGTCTCCGTTGTTGAATGCGACGGCGTGCTTGCCGTCATTGGTGTGACACATGAAATCGGAAAGCTGACCCTTCGAGCGGCTGAACTTTCCCACCTCAAGCCGAGCAGGTTCTGCACACCAACCCTCACCAGCACCGGGGGCGCTTGGCCACCACTTCGCAGGCGTAAACGACCCGTCTCCTTTGGAGAACGCGACCAGGTGCTTGCCGTCCTTGCTATGGCAACTGATATCAATCCGCTC
>JBLNFG010000725.1:0-3371 GCA_050263495.1 Myxococcales bacterium
TCTACACCGTCGGAACAAGCCCTGTGGCAGGCCATTCGTGGCCGCACGCTAGGCGTGCAGTTCCGGCGTCAAGTTCCCATTGGAGGGATGTTCATCGGCGACTTCGTCGCCTCTGAACTCAAGCTCGTGGTTGAAGTGGATGGTAGCTCCCATGGCGGCCGCGAAGCGGCTGATAGCCGTAGAGACGCAAAGCTGGGGCGGTTGGGGTACTTTGTGCTTCGGCTGCCCGCTGAGGTCGTTGAGCATCAGTTGGCGGTTGCGGTGGAGCGCATTCGGGAGGTTGTCGCGCTTCTCGGTCGGTAACGGTGGGGTTGCCAACCGGTCTGATAGGCAGATGCAGTCACACATTGGGGTCTCAGCGAAGACTACACTTCAGCCCCGATTCGCCTCAGTCCGGCTTCGGCAGCTCTGCGGACGTGGTCCGCCGAATCTGCTCTCAGAACAGTCAACGCGTCCCGCTGGAACTTCGTGTCTGGTGCCACCAGGACCATCTCAATTGTGGCCTGCCGAATATACGGATCGGAGGCTTTCAGGAATCCCGTGGCAAGCACCTGAGCGTCAGCAGGTCGGACTCTAGCGAGGGACAACAAGGCTCTCCTCCTGGCGTAGTCGTCTTGATCGCACAATCCCTCACGTAGTAATGGTTCCGCTGGGTGTCCAAGCCCGGCGACTGCTTCATAAATCTGCCATCTACAGCCGGGCAAACTTGACTGAGCTAGTACTTGCAGCATTGGCCAACACTCTTTCAGGTGATCACAGGCAAAGGAGAGGAGTTCCTCGTCTTCCTGTGATGCTGACCAACACTCTGCTAGAATCGCTGCGGTTTCCTGAGTTGGTTGCCGTTGCGTCATTGCCTTTCTGGCGGCTTCGATGAATGTTTGCCACTGCGGATAGTCTGACTCCCACCCGTCGTCAGAACGGTCGGCGGTAGCACACCATGTTTTCCAATCCTCAAACAGTAGTCGCAGATCGTTGTTGGTCATTTCGGCGGCTCCGGCAGCGCGGGAACGATATGGGCCTCATTCTTGCTGTTGTAGTGGATCGTGCCTCGTGAAGTGGTGCTTCGAGTTCCGTCCCGAGCCACATGGGTTCCGATTTCCTCACCGAAGTCCACCACCTCCTTGGTGCCATGGCGGACGCCAGTTCCGATTCCCCTATCTAGAAGGGCTTGAGGATCCGGGTGCGTCAACTCACTTCTGCCTGGCTTGAAGTTGTTGTGACCAGGTACGTGCTTCCCTTGTTGACCAGGATGAATGGTTGGTTGGACACCAGCACCAGCGCCATCTCCGCATTGATTATGCGCGAATATCCTCGACGTTGAGACGCGATAAGTATGCTCCCTCGCAACCTCGACGTTGTAGACGGCTTGTCCCGGCTCTGCATACTCGATGGACTTGACATAAGCGGGCCCACTATCGCTCCAGAGCGGGGTACCGTCAACCAGGTCTCGCGCCTCGGTCCAGCCCCGTGCCTCGACGAGCAGTCGGTGTCCTGGTGTCAAGACTAACGGTTCCGTTCCGTTGGTGAACGTGATCCGAAGTAGCTCGGTCGCCACGTGTCGCACGGTCATCAGCACCAAGCATCCAGAGCCGGAGCTGAGTTTGGGTGGAGCGGAAATAGCCGTTACGGTAGCGGTCCCAGCGATTCCCATCTCCTTGAGGTCGAGCCAGGTGCTCTGCCCCTCGGCTTCTACTCCGACCGTCTTCAGCCATTCCGCAGGCCGCACCAACTCGATGTAGAGGATGTCCTCCGGCGCCTCGGGGTTCGGCATCTCGAGCGAAATGGTTAGAGCACTCTCGGGCCACCGATCACTGACGCAGCTTGGGTTAGGCGCGTCAACGCGATCCCCCAAGCGTAGTTGTTCGATGGGCACGAAGCCGCCACCCGACGCAATCGGTGTTCCGGCGACAAAACAGACTCCGGGGCCACCGCATTTGCCCCCAACGCACGTTGCGCTTCCGCCTCCGGGAACTTTCGGTCGTAGTCCGCGGCCCGTCAAAAACTTCCCAGCGCTGGCGGCTCCCATCGCAGTAGCCGCAACGCTCATGGCGGTGAGCATGGGTCTGACTGCTAGTCGCCCTGTCTCGAAGTCACTCGGAGCGTCGACCGCTTTGCGAAAGTCGTCAGCGAAGTTGGCGACGTTCTCGACCGAGGCGACCGCGCCATGAGCCATCCCCGTGAGCGGCGAGCGATCGATAATGACCGTCTTGGCAAACGTGGCAATGCGCCCTTCGGCAACCATGGCGAAGTCCGACTTCGCCTGCTCCACCACCGCTTGAGCCGCTGACTTAGCCATATCGCCCAGCTGCACACCGATTCCGCCCACGAATTCTGCGAAGGTAAGGCCGCTCGGATCGGATTGGTTGATTGGATCGCCTCCAGCGTACGCGTACGGCTGCAGTCTCGATGGGTTCCCGATGGTCTTTTCTGGCTCGAACACCGCGATAGGATCCGGAGCGTAGAAGAGGCCGAGCTCGGGTCGGTAGGGCCTGGCGCCAAAGTGACTGAGTCCAGAGCCGCGATCTTCCTCGTTGCCCACGTAGCCGAACGGATCGGTGTGCTCACCACTCTGAGCACGCACCTGCCCATAGGCATGATGGACCGAGCGACTGCGCACAGCACCGTCTGCTTTAGTGACGACCTGTGGAGTCAGTTGCGCGTCAGGTAGATAGAACTCAGTGCCAGCGGGCACGCCCGTGATCTCCACCGACTCGGCACGGTGGCGTTGCGTCGGCGAGAGCGGCACGTCGTGATTGGAGCCACACGCAACGAAGAACGCCGTGGCTATCGCCGTCGACGCCGCGCCCGCGTAACTCCAGTTGAGCGAACTCGCCTTTAGGAGCCGTCGAAGCATCCACGCCGACGCCAAGACGAGGGTCGCGGCGCACGCGGCCCAGAGCACGCTTTCCAGATTCACTTGGCAGAACCAGCTTTCCGTTGCGCTCTCAGGTGCACGCTGCGAATCCGCGCCCGGCGCACGCTTGACCTCAATTGGACGCCAACCCTGCGTGTGACTATGGCTCAGCTCGGGATCCAGGCCGCGGTATCGCGGTGAGTTAAGATCAATTCCACGAGCCTGCAAAGCGGTAGAGGAAGACGCTACTGATCCTCGCAATTCACGGGCAACATCCTCGATCCCCAGCATCAGCGGAGGCTCAGGCAGAGCCAGCCGCGTCGGGCCAACGCCAGAGGCAGCGACAGGTAGCGTCCAGACAAGCAACAATAGGAATCCCGTTGTCGCCAAAAATGCACGAATGCTCTTCACCCAATAGATTGCGCTCATGGTGCTCTTCACAGAGCGTGATCACGGATACCGTGATGCTCTTGCCAATCTCTTCGGATGATTGTCGCCGACCGTCCGCCCTAATCGC